>CAZJOD010000114.1:0-12696 GCA_964547525.1 uncultured Clostridiaceae bacterium | reverse complement strand
TATCAAATATGCATTTATAATTTCCATCAAGTATTTGCAGTTTTCACCTGTCGCCTTTAGCTCCAACTCTAAATCATTTGACATTACCACTCTTAAATGAAGTTTAGAATCGTCATTAAAGCTTCGTAGATTATTATCATTTTTTAAGAATTGTAGAGCGGCTACTTTGTTTGTCAATTTTATAATATTATATCTTTCATCCGCATTGATATTTTTTACTTCAAATACTATATCGTTAGAAAAAAATAATATGTTTTCGAAGACCCTTGTGCCGTCGGTTTTTATATAATCACATACAAAAACTTTTTGCGGTGCAAATCCTACTATGCCGCTTAAGTTCCCCTTTATACTGTCCACCTTGTCTTTCATTTCATTGTCCATCCCGATAATACTAAAATACTTATTAGAATACATCTTCTAAAGCACACCTTTCTATCCATTAAAAATCCGGTATCCATAACTTCGATAATACTTTCATTGTTAATATATCCGGTAGAACAATTTTTTAAAAAAAATTATTGATTTCACTGTAATAAAAAAAGTCGGAACGCTTACTCCGACTTCTATTTATTAATATCAAAAACGAATTTTTTATTTTAACACTTCTTTTAAAAACACAGGTTTATAACCCTTTTCAGCTATGAATTTTACAGAATTATAAATTTTTTCTTCATAATCCGGTTGATATGCCGAGTAGTGGGAATGAAAATATTGTTCGTGTATCATTAATTCTATAAATGCAGATCTATGCGGATCACTTACAATTTTCTGCAGATGTGGTATAACATCTTCCGAATCAAAGCAATTTATAACCATATCATTTTTAATGAATGTCAACCCGAAATTATTATCTCTCCATATATCACGTTTATTTAAATGACCTGTTTTCTTTTCGTCAAAATAATATGAAACAACAGGTTTGCCGTCGGTAAATTCGAAATAACCCACAAGTCCTTTAAAGCCATAGTCTTTTAACGCTTTGCATCCTTCTTCATTAACCGCACCCCAGTGAACGGTAGTATAAGGACTTAACAATTCCGCACCTGCAAATCGTTTAATTTCATCAGTTACCATCTCACAGTGTTTATAAATTTCATTATAAGTTGTATTTTCATAAGGTTTGTCCGGATAATTTCCTAAGGCATGAAAAGTGAAAACCAACCAATCGGAATTTGCTTTCCATTCATCTTTATATTTTACCGGCATTTGAGAAAGATTAAAATCGCCGTCTTGGTAATAAAGATTAAAATGCACCTTCGTTCCGAAATCATCATGTAATCGTTTGAATATAGCCATATATTTGTTATCAAATACACTTTCATATTTATCGGCGTTTTCAGTCAGATCTTTTAAAAACCATATATTATCATCCAATGATAACCGGTATGTCTTATAACTGTCCGGAGCCCAATAAACGGTTATTTCTTGTAACTCTTTCCCTGCTCCTTCAGTTAAGATTATCTTGTTCTCATAGGATGTCAACGGTATATCCGCTTTTAACATACCGTCAATATTATTAAGCGATAAGCCGTTTACTTTTAAATCATATGAATCCGGTGCTTTAACATAAACAGGTATATAAAGCATACCTTCCTTCTCATAACCATCGTCCTTGTACAAAAAATCTCCGTCTAAAGGACTTAAAATTGCTAATGATTCCATTATACTTCCTCTCCTTGTATAAATATTTTAATATGCGGTAAATAATAAACCGTTATTTAGTTCTCTTCATCTAAAATCGCACCTAATCTTTTGAGTTTCTCTTGTAAAGTAGAAATAGATATACCCTTAACATCACCGTAACGTGATGCCATGGAAGCGGCGACACCTGCAGCTTCACCAAGAGCAAACCCGGGAGCCATTCTCCTTACCGACGAATGAGCCGCTTGGTCGGTTGAAATACATCGGCCTGTAACAATTAAATTATCAATCTCATTTGATAACAAACATCTATATGGTACGGAATAGCTTTTATTTAACGTGTAGTAAACGCCTTTTCCATCATTTCTAAAATGCACATCCACAGGACATGAACATCGGGCAATTCTGTCTTCAAAATTCCTACCTGATTTTACATCCTCTTCATTTAAAATGTATACGCCTTTAATTCTTCTTGTCTCTCTGACACCTATGGATTGAGCGGTTTGCTCTATATATGAATTTTGAAAGCCCGGGATGTGTTTCTTAAAAATCTCAAGTATATCCCAAGCTTGTTTTCTACACTGTATTGTAGCTTTTGTCAGGTCTGCAGCTTTTAATCCGTCCATACCGTATACCTCTGTCATGTTGAAATATGCACTGCCTTTTCTAGGATGTACGAAATAACAGACTGTTCTTCCGTTAACCGCATACTTTTTATATATTTCATTCATTTTTTCCAATGATAAACACTGCTCAAAATCTATTCCCGAAACTACCATCATCATAGTTATGCCCTGCTGACCTGTTGTTTCGGCAAGAGATTCAAAAGGTACACCGGCCATTTTACTGACATCTCCGTCACCTGTAGCGTCAACAAATATTTTTGATTTGATTTCAATATCTCCTTGCTTTGTTAAAACAACTAACTTATCCAATGTTTTATCGTTTAATTTTATAACGTCTCTTACCCAACCATAATAAAGTATTGTAACTCCATTATCTATACATAACTTCTCAAGCTCCATTTTTAAGAATTCGCTGTCACATACGGGACCATAATTGGACATAGGAGTAGCTGCGTTTTTGTCATATCCGGCTAACCTTTTTAATACTTGCCTACCGGTTCCTCCAATAACATATTTGCCGTTTATACCCCAAGTGGTGATCGGTTGAACAAGGCCAAGAGTTCCCATTCCCCCGGGAGCTCCGAACCTCTCTATTAAAAGTGTTTTACAGCCTTCCCGTGACGCGGCGACAGCGGCCGCTACACCTGATATACCTCCGCCTGCAACGACAACATCATATTTTTGCGAATATGTATACATTTTCATAGCCCCCTGATATATTACTCATATTTAGACACAGACACATTATAACATATCAATCCGTATGGCGGCAAACAAAGGACTATTGTTAAAAAGAAAAAGTAAGCCCGTTTTAATTCGTATGTTTGTATAAAAATTTATGATAATAGAATTTTGTTTACATTTTTCGTTTATTTATTTTATTAAAGGAGTTAAGTATCAGGGGATTTATCAAAAAGATATCATCCCCTTATTTTAAGAACTTTTATTACGGATCGACTACAGTGGGTGTTTGGCCTATTGCTCTGGCGGTACATGCCATTGCGGTCCAAGTCAAGCATCCGACTATTCCATCGGCGGCAAGTCCTTGATCCCTTTGATATCTTATTACCGCATTACGTGTTCCCGATCCGAATACACCGTCTAAACCACCGCCTGTATAGCCTAATGCATTTAGTGCATCTTGCAATACCAAGACATATACTCCTCTATTTCCGAGCCTTAACATAGGGTATCCTGCAGGGCAAGCCGGAGGACCTAACCTTCTGTCTAAATGCACCCATGTCGGTGTCAGATAAGCAGGTTCAACATAACTCCATACACCAAGATTTTCAGCTAGTGTTCTTAATTGCGCTCGTTCTGCTGTAGTAAGATTTTGTGCCACATCAAAAGCAACTCCCGCATAGTGTTGAGATTGACATCCATGTCCACCTTCCCATATTCTTTTGAAAGCAAATCCTACAAAAATCGGCCTTCCCCAGTTTGCACGAGTTATGTTAAAAGATTCTATAGCCCTTCTATCGCTCCATAATACCGAACTAAGGCTACTTCCTCTGAATTCATTAACACTTAAGTAAGCCCCTACACTATAAGGCATGGGATCTGTTTCTTGCCTTTCATATCTTTCAATTGCATTTATTGTGGGATTGTATATCAATATTGTTGTCATTTAAAAATTTAACCCTCCTTAAATTAAATAAAATATGTCTTCGCATATTTATGCATATAAAAATTTTTACTTCATTATATTTTCAGTATATTCACATAATACACAGGTGTTCCTTTTATCGTTTTTTGTAATATTGGTAATTTTTATTAATGCAACTATGCATATTACAATTGAATATAATAGGTATTTAATGTATAATGAAAGCATTATGAATTGAGGTGATTTAATGATGAAGTTTGTTCAGGGTGGTGTAACCGCTCCGATAGGATACTTTGCAACAGGTATAGCATGTGGACTTAAAAAAAATAACGGGTTGGATTTGGCAATTGTTTGTTCCGAAGATATGGCGGTGGCAGCCGGAGTTTTCACGCAGAATACCGTCAAAGGGCATTCATTGCAACTAACTATGAACAATATAAAAAACGGCTACGCAAACGCGTTGGTAATAAATAGTGGGAATGCAAATGCTTGTGTGGGTAAACAGGGTTATGAAGATGCGTACGAAATTGCATGTACCGTAGCTGAAATGATGGATTTGGATCCGGGAGACATATTAGTAGGTTCGACAGGAGTCATAGGTAAACCTTTGGATATGGAGAAGGTACGGCCCGGTTTAGAAGAGCTTATCAACAGCATGAATCCCGACGGAGGACATGAAGCGGAGCTTGCTATTATGACAACCGATACGTTTCCCAAAGAAATAGCGGTAGAGGTAGACATAAACGGGAAATCGATAACAATAGGCGGTATGGCAAAAGGAAGCGGTATGATCCATCCTAATATGGCAACCATGATAGGTGTAATAACCACTGATGCTAATATTTCAAAAAGTGTTTTGCAAAAAGTATTGTCAACCTGTACGGAAAAGACATTTAACAGAACATCCGTAGACGGTGACACCAGTGTGTGTGATATGGTTATATCTTTTGCAAACGGTTTGGCTGAAAACGAAAGAATTATAGAAAATACAGAAGAATACGATAATTTTTTTAAGGCATATCTTCATGTTTGTACAGAATTGTCAAAAATGATTGCTAAAGACGGAGAAGGTGCAACAAAACTGGTAGAAGTACAAATCGAAGGTGCAAAAACAGCTGAAGATGCTAAAAATGCGGCTTTTTCCATTGCAAAATCCCCACTTGTAAAAACGGCGATATTTGGTAATGACGCAAACTGGGGACGTATTATAACCGCTTTAGGATACAGTTCGGCAGAATTTGATCCTTTGGCTGTCGACATATTCATAGGCGGTTTACAGGTTTGCAAAGCAGGTACAGCTGTAAATTTCGACGAAGAAAAAGCGATGGAAATTTTAAAAAATGACGAATTGACAATATTGGTTAATATAAATAGCGGTACGTATTCGGATAGAGTTTGGACATGTGATTTTTCATATGATTACGTAAAAATTAATGCTAGCTATAGGACGTAAAAGGAGGGCATATGTTTTATAAAGATTACGGTAAAACCGGGAAAAAAGTATCTGCTCTGGGTTTTGGTGGTATGAGATTTAAAACTGAAAAAAACGGAGAATATGATATTGACAAATGCGCCGAATTGGTTAAAGAAGCATATGATTTGGGAATAACCTATTTCGATACTGCACCCGGTTATTGCGGTCAAAAAAGTGAAGTGATTATGGGTAGGGCATTTCAAGATATGAAAGGCACATATTATGTATCCACAAAAAGTAGTGCGAAAGATCCTGCCAAGTTGAGGAAAGATCTTGAAACCTCGTTACAACGCACCGGTAAGGATAAAATTGATTTTTTTCATATATGGTGTGTTCTAACCATGGATGATTATCGTAGCAGAATGCGCAAAGGCGGACCGTACGAAGAGGCTATGAAAGCAAAATCGGAAGGGCTAATTGAGCACGTGGTAATATCAACCCATTGTACCGGAGATGAAATTGAAACAATAGCCAACGAAGGTTGTTTCGAAGGAATCACATTAGGTTATAATGCTATTAATTTCCCATTTAGACAAAAAGGGATCAAAGCGGCATACAAAAACAATATGGGTGTCGTCACGATGAATCCTTTGAGTGGAGGCCTTATACCTGACAATAAAAATTCCTTTACTTTTATTGCCGAAGGCGATGAGACTCCCGTAGAGGCGGCTTTAAGATTTAACGCGGCACACGATGAAATAACCGTTGTTTTAGCCGGGATAGACACTCCGGAACACTTAAGACAAAATGTAGCCGCTCTTTTTGACCGAACTTATATTTCTGCGGAACGAATGAGTAATATAAACGATAAACTATCGGCTTCCATGGATAAGTTGTGCACAGGTTGCAGATATTGTGAATATTGCCCTGAAGGTATAGAAATTTCTAAATTCATGCAAGCCTACAACCAAAATTTAATTATCGGAAAAGAAAGTGCAGTTGGTATGTTCAAGTGGCATTGGGGCATACCTTCTTCAGATGCAAATAAGTGTATACAATGCGGAAAATGCGAAACATTATGTACACAAAAACTTAATATTATTGAAAGGCTGGCCGATATAGCTTCATGGTAAATCTTAAAGTCAGTATTTATTAAGGATTAACGTTAACTATTTTTATAAATCTTAGATCCTCATAAATATACATGCTTAAAGGATAATTAAAACAATCCCTGTCATGTGTAGTAACATAAATGTTATTAGCATTGACAGGTTTTTTTATGTCGTTAATCATTAGAGTATGCGAATAGCGATTTTTTGCAGAAAACTTTAGTTGTATAATATCTCCCGGCTGAACATCTTCCGGTTCGGTTTCACGACCTACCGGGCCGGATCCTTTGTTCGTCGTAAGAAAATTATAAAGAAACTCAACCCCTGTCCATGCCGGAGTTCTACTGTTTAAATTTACATAATACCACCCATATAAAGGGGTAAAATTCATTATTCCTACACCGGCATATAGACATTGCGAAATAAAATTGGTACAGTCGCCTCCTAATTTATCAAATGCATAATATCGTTTGTTTCTATCATATGCCCATTTTTTTGCATATTCAATTGCTTTTTCTCTGTTATAAATCTTACTCATACTTAATAGTATGAGTAAGATTTAAAATGGTTACCGATAATAAAATTAATTAGCGTTTAAATAACTGTTTCTGTAAAAGTGTGATCCGTAACGGTCCGCATCTTCAAATAGAATAACCCCGTATCCATTGTACATATAAATACCTTTTTTTTCGAATTCCACAATATTCTTTTCCAATGTGGTTTTAGGTTCTATACCGGTAATATCATATTTACCGAAAACAAAAAATTTGGTAGCTCCTGAATCAGATTTTGCCGGTGCCAGATAAAATTCTCTTTGGAATTTAATAATATTACTGTTCTCATCAAGCAATAGTTCCAGACCGTTTCCCAATAACCACGATCCGCATAAAAAAGCTTTGCATTGCTCATCGGGAAAGTGTTTCTTATAAAACGGTATAGCATCCCTTAATGACTTTACTATTTCATCAAAAGGCATTTTACCTCTTCTGGGTATATGTATATTTAACATTTTATCACCGGTATTTAAGATATTTTTCCACTCATTTTTATGAAGTGTAACCTTTTTATTACTAACAAATCCTGTGGGGATGATAGGATATCCTTCCACAATGTCATCGGTTTCCAAAAAGGTTGTTTCAAAAGCCTCGGTATCGGTTACACCGCAAGTACCGTCAATCAATCCGTCTTTTCTTATCATTGTGTTTTTGACAAAAAAAGCTACAGTGCTATTATTTATGTTATTTCTATACATCTTAAAATTATTATTCACATATAATTCATATTGGAGTCTGCCTATATTAACGAATACACCTTTAAAAATACGACACATCCAATTTTGACAATCTACATACCAAATTCCATATGCATCATGATATCGATAATATTTTTCCATTAAATCCCATAATGTATGTTTTAAATATTTATTATCTATATTGTGCTTTGTAAATTTATTCTTAATCAAATCAATTCCCGATATGTACACTATCCCGTCAAACCCACCTGTTAAGTCTTTTGTTATGTTTTTTACATCCGGCCAAACAGCTAATGTTTCATTTGGTTTATACTGTTTTTCAAATATGACATAATGCATATGGTATGCAAAACGGGCTAAATATTCGTCCTCTTTTATCATATCGAGCGCTTTGAATATTACATCTAAAACCTGATCAATAAGATTTAAAAATGTATTTTGTTCCAATATAAACTCTTTTGTAAAAAAGAACGCATTCGGTGAAAACCTACTTTGTGATTCATCCCATAAATCCGACCATGCTTCTTTATTGATTTTTTCAATTTTCAATTTTTCTATAACTTCATCAAAACTTGGGTATCCCATTTAAATCAACTCCTTTTTTAGATTATATCATACACTTAATTCAGTTAATTAATTGTTTATATAAAAAAAGGGGTATACCCCAATTTTTATATAATCTTTTTGCTCTTTACAGTGCAACATTTTTTAATTGTCTTTATAATTAACATTTACCGTAATATTTTCTTCGGACACCATCAGATAAACATTATCACCTGCTTTAAGCTTGCCGTATAAAAACAAGTCTGTCAACCTGTCTTCGATATGTGTTTGTATCACCCTTCTTAACGGACGGGCACCATATTGTTGGCTGTATCCTTTATCGGCTAAAAATCCTATTACTTCATCCGAATAAGTCATTGTAATCTCATTCGACGCCAGATCTTTTATCAAATCTTTTAACATTAACGCCGCTATCCTTCTTATATCTTCTTTATTTAAATCAGTAAAAATTACAACATCATCAACTCTATTTAAAAACTCAGGTCTAAATATCTCTTTTAAAGCTTCTTTTACACTGCTTTCCAATGAATACGCTTGATCTCCTGTAAATCCGATACCTTTGGATTTTAGCGTTGTTCCGGCGTTAGATGTCATTATTAAAACAGTGTTTTCAAATGAAACGGTTCTCCCGTGACTATCAGTCAAGCGTCCGTCATCCATTATTTGCAATAAAATATTAAACACATCAGGATGAGCTTTCTCAATTTCGTCAAGTAATATGACAGAATACGGTTTCCTTCTAATTTTTTCGGTCAACTGTCCGCCGTCGTCATATCCAACATAACCGGGAGGTGAACCTATAAGCTTCGAGACCGTATGTTTCTCCATAAATTCACTCATATCCAAACGTATCATATTCTCTTCACTTTCAAACAGTTCTTCGGTTAAAGCTTTTACCAATTCAGTTTTACCTACCCCGGTCGGTCCCACAAATATAAATGATGCAGGTCTTTTTTTGCGTTTCAAACCGGATCTATTCCTACGTATTGCTTTCGCAATAGTAGATACCGCATTATTTTGGCTTATAACTCTTTTATGAAGATTATCTTCAAGGCTTAATAACTTTTCGGCTTCAACCTGCGTTATTCGTTGGACCGGTATATTGGTCCATACTTCTATAACACTTGCAATATCGTCTACAGTTATATTTATTTCCTGTGCTTTTTCCCGAATATCTCTTAACTGTTCTTCAAGATTTATACGTTTTGATTTCAAACGAGCCGCTTTTTCATAATCTTGAACTATACCGTCTACTATATTGTTTTCGGTTTCTATTTCTATTTGATTTATTTCATCAAGAAGTATTATTTCTTTTGCCAGATATTCATTATCCAAATTTGCTTTCGAACCGGCTTCATCTAAAACATCAATGGCTTTATCCGGTAAAAATCGATCGTTAATATATCTTTCGGATAACAATACTGCGGCTTCAACAGCTTCACGTGATATTTTAACTTTATGAAAATTCTCATAGTAATCTTTTATTCCCATTATGATTTCTATGGTATCTTCTATATTAGGTTCATCAACAATTATTGGTTGAAATCTTCTTTCCAATGCGGAGTCTTTTTCAATATGTTTTCTGTATTCTTCCAAAGTCGTCGCACCAATAACCTGTACATCACCTTTGGCCAATGCGGGCTTTAGTATGTTTGCGGCATTCATCGCACCCTCGGCATCTCCCGCTCCCATTATATTGTGAATTTCATCTATAACCAAAACTACGTTACCCAATGCGGAAGCTTCTTGTATTATTCCTTTCATTCGAGATTCAAATTGTCCTCTGAAATGTGTACCGGCAACTATGCCTGTCATATCCAATTGATAAATCTGAGTGTCACGCATTTTAACCGGCACTTCACCATTCGCTATTTTTACAGCTAAACCTTCGGCTATAGCGGTTTTACCGACACCGGGTTCACCTAATAAACAAAGATTATTCTTATTTCTTCTGTTTAATATCTGAATAGCTCTGTTAATCTCGCGTGTTCTACCAATAACTCTGTCTACTTCTCCCGCTTTTGCTTTAACTGTCAGATTAGTACCAAAGGCGTCTAAATTTTTAGTTTTTATTTTCTTATTATACTTTCCGTTATTTCCCTTTTGCTTTTGTTTATCGTAATCGCGTTTATCCCATTCTTGGTTTGCCATGCCCGCCTCAATTCTATGTTGATCATGTGCATCATGATCACCTTTATTTTTTTCCTGTATAGGAAAAAACCGATTTAAAAAACCCATCAGAGGATTCGGATTACCGTCTTCCGGTTGAACGGGCATATCCGCAACATCACTCAAACCTTCTTCAAGGTCATCTAAATCATCCAAATCGACATCCCCTAACATCTTATCCATCATGTCCGAATTCATTTTATCCAAGTCTTCCTCGGACAGACCGGTTTGCTCCAGTATATCATTTATAGGTTGTATCCCCTGTTTTTTTGCGCATGAAATGCAAAGTCCTTGCTGAATCTGTTTTCCGTTTATTATTTTTGTTATAAATACTACTGCAATATTTTTTTTGCAAATAGAACATTTTATCATTATTTATCATCCTTTCAAGGGTACAAATTTATATCAAGACCTTTAATGTCAAAGCAAATAATCCGTTTACTTATGTCTTATCGAATTCTCGGTTCAAACCCCGTTTATAGATACTCATTTATCGCTTAAAACAACTCTTACTTTCATATATGATTATACATTGTTTAGTCATTAAAAAATCCATATATTATTATATCACACTCAATCTTCACTGCATAATAAATTTTTATGGTGAAACATCCAAGCCGATTCTGTATTCCCAAAAAAAGTCTTAATTATATATATGCTTGAAAATTAAAAACTCTTCTATTAGAAAAACAATTTAATCCTTAGCATTTATCTTCTATTTTAAACATTTCCCAAAAATACGCAATTTAAACGATTTAAAGCCAAGTTTTTCATATCATTGAGTTTATTTATATCGGGCGGCAATTTATCATATTTCCTTGCGGGATAATACCGGCTTATATGAAGGGGAATATCAGGTGAAATGTCAGCTATAAAGTTTACAGCATTTATAAATTCATCTTGTCGGTCGTTTAAATCAGGAACTATTAACATTGTAATCTCCAAATGAACATTCATGTTGTGAATAATCCGTATGTTATTTTTTACAACGTCCAGATTTCCTTCGAGTACCTTTTTATAGCGTTCTTTGTTATAACATTTTAAATCAATATTAGCAGCGTCAATAAAAGGCAGTAAATCAACCAACGGTTTTTGTGATATCATACCGTTTGATACCAATACATTTTTCATTTCGGCTTTTCTTATTGCTTTTGAGCAATCAAGAACAAACTCATATCCGATTAACGGTTCGTTATATGTATACGCAACCCCGATATTTTTATATTTTTTTAAACTTTGGGCGGTTTTAATAATCTCATCCACCGATATGTCCTTAACTATTGCCCTTTCTTTCGCTATTGTATGATTCTGGCAAAACGGACAATTCATATTGCAGCCATACATACCTATCGACAATATATTACTCCCGGGCATAAATTTATACAAAGGTTTCTTTTCAATCGGATCTAAAGCCATTGAAGTTATCTTTCCATATGTTTGTAAATAAAACTTTCCATTTATATTTTTACGTGCAAGACAATATCCGTAATCTCCTTCTTTTACATAGCATGCTTTAGGACACAATGTACATCGAATCTCGTCCGATTGCTCTTTTTTAATATAAAACAGTGATTCTTTCATGCTTCTTCGTGCCGTATCACTTCAAACCTTTCCATCTTAAAATTTTCATTTTTTCCAATACCCGCTTTTCTCAACGCTATTGAAATCTGATCATCAGGTGTGTCGACACCTTCCAAATTAGGCAGTAATAACCCTGATCTGCCACCTTTTCTGACTATTACTCCGTATTTATTAACGTCCAATTCAGTTTTACTTGATATTTCTTCGGGGCTTTTTAAAATGTCTACAGAGTATACCAAATTCTCCAATTCATGTTCTCTTACAGGTATAAACCTTGGATCACATGTTCCTGCACTTACGGCGTTATTAACAATTTCTTCGGCGATATTGCAGGTATACGGCGATATAGTTCCTATACAACCCCTAAGGTTACCGTCTTTTGTTTTTATGGAAACAAATACACCTGCCCTTTGCTCTTTCATTTCTCGAGGTAATGTCAATTTATTCGTATCGATAATTTTTCTTTCTTTAACATATGTCTCCAAAGTTTCTCTTGCTAAACGGACATAACAATCTTTAACGTTTTCCATTACTTTATCCTCCCTTTAACACTCATTTCTGTCGCCGTGTTTATGTTATTTGTCGGAATAATTTTACAGACCGTATATCCCACACCATACGGTCCTTGATATGAGAAAACTTCACTTTCAAGCGTACAACCGGCAAGGCATCCGTATCCCGTCACAATGGAAGGTAACCCGCACATCGCCGCCTTTTTTACAAGTTTGTCATCC
>CAZJOD010000113.1:0-12731 GCA_964547525.1 uncultured Clostridiaceae bacterium | reverse complement strand
ATGGAAAATACTTTTGTAGATATCGATCGTCAAGTTTATTGTAGTTACATAAAAAATATTTATTATTTAAGTTAAGACCACTTGAAAAAACTTAAATTTAATAATAGTATAGGTATTTTAACCAAACTTTTTATAATTTCTCATATAATTGTTGTTTTTAAGTTCAGCCTTTTAACGCTTATACTTTATCCAAAATGATATCAAAATCTTTTATAAAAGGAGATACATCGTTTTCAGTAATAATTAAAGGAGGAGTAATCCTTATTATATTTTTACCTACCGTTCCGACCAAATAACCTTTATTAAATAATAAGTCTTTTACATCACCGGCTATATCAGAATTGAACTCGATACCTATCATCAATCCCTTGCCGCGGACTTCTTTAATTTTAGAATTTTTTCCGGCGATTTCTTTTAATTGCCCGATAATTATATCTCCTATTTTTTTTGCATTATCTAAAAGATTGTCTTTTTCAATTGTTTCAAGAACAGCCAACGCAGCGGCACAGGCCAACGGATTACCTCCGAAGGTAGAGCCGTGATCTCCCGGTTCCATATATTTCGCCACCTTGTCTTTAGCTAAAAAAGCACCAATTGGCACTCCACCGCCTAAAGCTTTTGCAAGTGTCAAAATATCCGGTTCCACACCGAAATGTTCATAACCGAACATTTTACCGGTACGACCTATACCACATTGCACTTCGTCGAAAATCAACAATAAGTCATACTTGTCACATAATTCCCTGACTTTTGTCATATATTCCATATCAATGGGATTGATGCCGCCTTCTCCTTGGATAGGTTCGATCATAATTCCGCAAGTATTGTCGTTGATCTGAGCTTTTAATAAATCAATCTTGTTGGCCGGTACGGAGTTGAACTTTTGAGGTAACGGATTAAAAGATTTATGATATTTATCCTGACCTGTTGCCGCCAAAGTAGCTAAAGTTCTTCCATGGAAGGATTTTTCCAATGTCAGTATGCCATACTTACCGGGCATGCCCCTTTTTTGAAAATACAACCGAGCAAGCTTAATAGCACCTTCGTTTGCTTCCGCTCCACTGTTCGAAAAAAACACTTTGTCACAACAAGAAACCGATACAAGTTTTTCGGCAAGCTTCGCTTGCTTTTCTATATAATACAGGCTTGAACAATGTATCAATTTTTCCGCTTGCTTTTTAATAGCCTCCACTAAAACCGGATGGTTATGTCCTAAAGAATTAACCGCAATACCCGCCAGCAAATCGCAAAACTTTCTCCCGATGGTATCGTATAAATAAACACCTTCACCTTTTTCAAAACATACCGGAGTACGATCACCGAAAGTATTCATAAAATATTTTTTATCCAAATCTTTAACATATTGTAAATCCATTTTTCAACCCTCCATGTATACCTTTTCGTTTTTGTGATACAGCTTCTTATCTTTAAATATCATGGAACCTATTCCTTTGTTTGTAAATATCTCAAGCAACAGGCTGTGAGGAATCCTACCGTCTATGATATGAGTTCTTCCCACTCCGTTCTCGGCAGCTTTTATACACCCTAAAACTTTCGGGATCATACCTCCAACAATTACTTTATTTTTTATAAGGTCCCGTGTCTCGTCAATTGATAGAAACGGAATGACTTCATCGGTATCAGGTGACATTTTTATACCTGCCACATCTGTTAACAACATCAGTTTTTCGGCTTTTAACGTTACGGCAAGTTCTCCGGCCACCGTGTCTGCGTTAATATTGTAGCTGTGTCCGTCCGGACCAACCCCTACAGGCGCGACAACAGGGATATATTGATCTTTTGACAATGTCTCCAACACCTTGGCGTTTATCTTTGTTATTTTCCCCACATATCCCAAATCTACTTTTTGCCCGTCCACTTCGGCATATTCCGGTTCACACTCAATCAATTTTGCGTCAATACCGCAAAGACCGATTGCTTTACCTCCCGTTTGGTTTATCATAGACACAATTTCTTTATTTATTGTTCCCACTAATGTAGATTGAACCACAGACATGGTAGCTTCATCAGTTACCCTTAACCCGTTTACAAACTTAGTTTCAATATTTAATTTTTTTAATGTTTGAGTTATCTCGGGTCCTCCGCCGTGAACTATAATGGGATTTGTTCCTATGAATTTTAAAAGGGTTATATCTTCTATAACCGAAGATTTCAATTCATCACTTATCATGGCGTTTCCGCCATATTTAATCACTATGGTTTTACCGCTCAAACTTTGTATATACGGTAGTGCTTCTATTAATATTTCAGCTTTCTTAATTAATTTGTTCATGTCTTCCATAACCAACCACCCCTTTTATAAATATAATCCGGACATTGTCAAGCCTGATTTCTCATCCAATCCGCATATTAAATTTAAATTTTGAATCGCTTGACCTGATGCACCTTTACCGATATTGTCAATTGCAGAAACCACAATAACACGGTTTAACTCCTGATCTACCGCCAACCCTATATCAACAAAATTTGAACCTGCAACAGATTTTGTTTCCGGAAAGACTCCCTCATCCATGACTCTTATAAAATATTCATCTTTATAAAATTCTTTATACATTTGAATCAACTCCGAAGCAGGTTTGCTTGAGGTTAAGTTTGCATATATAGTTGTCATCATACCTCTTTTCATGGGAACCAAATGAGGTGTGAATGTTAATTTTATTTTTTGGTTGTAAAGACTTGAAAATTGCTCTTCAATTTCACTTGTGTGTCTGTGTGAAGCTACTTTATACGCTAAAAAATTTTCTGTACATTCACAAAAAGAATACTCCAGCTCGGTCTTTCTACCGGCACCGGATACACCGGAAGCCGCATCTATTATTATTGTTTTCGGATCAATAAGCTTGTTCTTTAAAAGGGGAGCAAACCCTAAAACAGAACATGTAGGATAGCAACCCGGATTTGCCACCACAGTGGCGTTTTTTATTTTTTCTCTGAAGAGCTCAGGTATACCGTATACGGCTTGAGCGTTTATTTCAGGACTTATATGTTCAAGTTTATATGTCTTTTTATATGTACCCAAATTGTCATATCTGAAATCCGCACTCAAATCCACCACCTTTAAACCTTTTTTAACCAATGCGACGGTGAAATCCATAGAAGCTCCATGTGGTAATGCGGTTACAGCAACATCGGCTACCGCCGCAATTTTGTCCACATTAGGCTCTTCACATTTTATATCGGTTATTCCTCTTAAATTTGTATATATATCGCTTAACTTACGGCCTGCAAATGATTTGCCGCCTGCATATGTCAATTCATAATCCGGGTGATTTAATACCAATCTTGCCGTTTCCACTCCCGCATAACCGGTTATGCCTATAATTGCAACTCTTATCATATATAGCACCTACCTTAACCCAATAATTACTTAGTAAAACAATTATATAACCGATTGCATAATAATGCAATACTTTTTTAAAATAATGTATAAATATACACATAAAAATTTATTATAAACAATAAAATAACTCACTTCCTTAAAAACGACTTTGAAATCAATACAGTCTGGATTTTCAATGTCACAGAATAGGGTTCTTCGGCTCAATGTTCGTTCGTTTATTACTATAAAATGAAGTTTATACATCAGAATCTAAATAATTATGTCTTCCCAAGGCATGATTTTAACATCTTTATATGTATTTCCTTGTGAAAATATGGTATAAATATTAATATAGGAAACGTAAACATAATCATATAGCAGTATGGAGGCGTAAAAATGGGCTTAAATTACATGACGGAATACAATAAATGGTTAAACGACCCTTATATAGACCATAATACAAAACAAGAGTTGCTTAAAATACAACATGATGAAGATGAAATAAGAGACAGATTTTATATGGGATTGGAATTCGGTACGGCCGGGATGAGAGGTTTACTCGGTGCAGGTTTAAACAGAATGAACCGCTATGTGGTGGAAAGAACCACACAGGCGTTAGCCGAAGTATTGTTAGAAGAAGATGCTTCAAACAAAGAAAAAGGTGTGGCAATCGCATATGATTGCAGACATTTTTCAGAAGAATTCGCTTGGCTCGCCGCATACATTTTAGCAGGAAACGGAATCAAATCATATATTTATGACGATATGCGACCTACGCCCCAATTATCCTTTACGGTAAGACACTTAAAATGTGCTTCCGGAATAATTATAACAGCCAGCCATAACCCGAAAAATTATAACGGATATAAGTTGTATAACGACGAAGGCTCTCAAGTTTTGTCCGATACGGCAAAAGCTATCTCTGATAAAAAGGAAAGTATGGACGGTTTTTCCCGGATTAAGAAGTTAGATCGTAATACAGCTTTAGAAAAAGGTTTAATAGAAGTAATCGGAAAAGAATTGGATTTGATATATTTGTATAAGGTTAAACAATTGTCATTACTTGATCCTGCAATTCCTAAAAATATTACTATTGTATATACCCCTTTAAACGGTACGGGAAGCAAGCATATGCAATCTGTTCTTACCGAGTCAGGGTTTAATGATTTGATTATGGTTAAAGAACAACAATTTAAAGATCCTGATTTCAAAACGGTAGAATATCCTAATCCCGAGGACCCGAAGGCATTTGATTACGCAATTCGATATGGTATCGAAAATAAAGCCGACTTACTAATGGCCACCGACCCCGACGGCGACAGACTTGCAATCATGGTAAAGGACAAAGATAAAAATTTTATACCTCTATCCGGAAATCAAACGGCGGTTTTGCTTATCAGTTACATTCTCTCGTCAAGAAAAGACAGGAATCTTCTACCTCCAAACGGTGCTATGGTTAAATCGATAGTAACAGGTGAACTAGGTGATGAAATAGCTAAAGATTACGACGTTAAAATGTTTGAAACCCTAACCGGATTTAAAAACATATTTGCAAAGGCCAATCAATTCGAAAAAACAGGGGAGTATATATTTTTGTTAGGTTATGAAGAAAGTGTAGGCTATAATGCGGGTACTTTTGTTAGAGATAAAGATGCAATTTCATCAGGTATGTTGGTTTGCGAAGCATGTGCATATTTTAAAAATAAGAACATGACTCTTTTGGACGCTCTTGAAGATTTGTACGGCCACTATGGATATTTTGGAGAAAAGGTCATAAATATAGTATTGGAAGGATATGAAGGTAAAAAAGCGATAGAAAACACTATGAAGCATTGGAGAGAAAATTACCCTTTAGAATTCAACGGCAGCAAACTTATTTATAAAACCGATTACTTGACAGGTATTAGAGAATATATTGACACCAAAGTAACCGAAACTGTTGATGTGGATGTATCCGATGTTTTAAAATATAGATTTGACAACGGTTGCTGGTATGCCATAAGACCTTCCGGTACGGAGCCTAAACTTAAAGTGTATTTATATTCGAAAGGTGAAAGTCGTGATAACTCACAACAAAACATCGATGAACTTGAAAAGTTGGTGACCGAAGAATTAATAAAAGCGGGTGCAATGAGAAAGGGATAATTAATGGGCTTTTTTACGATTTTAATGATTGCTGTGGGTTTGGCCATGGATGCCTTCGCCGTTTCTATAACCGTCGGTTTGAAGTCTTGTGACGATAGATTAAAAAATGCTGTAAAGGCCGGATTGTGGTTCGGTACCTTTCAAGCGGGTATGAATGTTTTGGGATGGCTGCTAAGCGGATCATTCCATGAGTATATAGAATCCTACGGCCACTGGGTGAGTTTTGTATTGCTTACTCTTGTGGGTTTTAATATGATAAGAGAAGCGTTCAGTAAAGAAGAAAAAGAATGTGAGTTTAACAATATTAAAAAGGTATTCATCCTGTCACTTGCTACAAGTATCGATTCATTAGCGGTAGGAATCAGTTTCTCCTCCTTGGACGAACCTATATTAATACCTGCTTTAGTTATAGGTTTGACTTCTATGATTATTTCTGCGATAGGAGTTATTTTCGGCAATATCGCCACTAAGATAAAAGGCCTATGTGGAAAAGCGGATTTTGTAGGCGGATCGATTTTAATAATAATCGGATTAAAGATATTATTGGAACATATCTTGTAATAAAAAATTCATTATAAAAAGCCGGGTAATCCTTCCCGGCTTTTTATAATGTAAACGATATTTCAGTTATAGATATATCAACTGACTCCAGGCGGTTTTACCGTCTTTATCATAGCATTCCACTCTTACATAAGTTTCGTTAGGCTTAATTTCATACACCGCACCTGTAATTTCTTGTCCGTTTTCTCCTGTCTGAACACGGTCTTTCGCCCATAAAGCGTCACTTAAAAAAGCTATCGCACAAACCGGTGACGTTTCAGCTACGATTTTTCCGGATTGCCGTTCCACTTTGAAAATCTGAGGACCTTGACTGCAATAAAACCTGCCGGCTTTAATAGCTTCCAACAAATCTCGCTTAGAGTTGGAGGGACTTTCCACCATAATATATCCTCCGAAGAAATCGGTATCATAAAAATGAGCATCATCGGTAGCAAATAGTAACAGCTTTTTACCGGATGCCGCACAAACATCGGCATAAACGCCGGATCCCCCTCTACTGGCATATGCATGAGATATATGGTTCCAGATCTCAAGCCCTATAATATTATTTAGTTTTAATACATCGTCAAAATGCATCAATGACCAATACGGATGTGCCAAGACCGATAATCCTCCACTTTCAACGATCTTTTTTGTAGCTTCGTTAGGAGTCATGTTGCGGTCAAACTTGACCTCATTTTCCGGTTCTATACATAATATGTGATGTGATTTATTAGGTGGTGCCGAATCGAAATTCAACTCACATCCATTTAAAACTGTGAAAGTCTCATCGCAATACTTGTCGGCATCGGGAAAAAACCTAAAGTGATCTGTTATTGCCAGAAAATCATAACCGTTTTGTTTATAAAGTGCAATGCAATCTTCCGGAGTTTTCTTTCCGTCGGAACGCGTTGTATGCACATGTAAATTGCCTTTATATCTCATAATTACACCTTTCGTATATTAATCTTAATCAAAATCAGTATAAGATACAAGTTTTTGTATACTTCTTGGCACCGCATCTTCTGAATTTTTCCAAGGTTCGTTTTGATATCTGTAATCGAACTTTTTTATGAACCAATCGGTATCATCATATATGCGTTGCATATTTTCAGTTTGTATTTCCAATACTTCCGATACAAAATCGTCAGCTTTCGATCCGCTAAGGTACTTAGGTACACACTTTAACATAAGGTTCAAATGAGGTAAACAAAATCCTTTATGTTCCCTGAACATTTTTTTAAATTCGGGTTCTCTGAAAAACAGATACATTACTACATCCATATAGCGATCCATTGTAGTATTTATTCTGTCACAAATCTCACATGTGGACTCTAATTTATTCAGGATGTCTATTATTTTTCCCCCGCCCCCTAAATTATTTTTATCAAATAATTTTTTCTTGGGTTTTCCATCGGAAGCCGATTTTGCTTTGTTTAACATATCAATTATATGTTTTAAATGCGAGTTAATAATCAAAGACAATCCCAATATATTCTCACGGGCATTATATAGCTTTGTAAAATGACGACGACAAAAACCTTTTTCAGTTGTGTCGTCCCTTTTATCCGGTTCCATAAGAGACGGCCCTAAAATAAACCTAACAGCTTTATCTTCCAAATCTTTTTCCAATATGCAAAGAGGACATTCGCAATCCTGCCTGAAGGCATCTGTTACCGGTATGGTATATATTTTTTCTTTCATATTAATATTCTCCCTAACGGCATATTTTTAACAATACAGTGATTATACCATACCATATTTCAAATAACTACCTGTTGATTAACAAAAGTGTTTTGTTGTAAAATGTTTATGTTTATATACAAATAGTTCGGAGTTTTTAAATGGGATATACATATAATATAGAATACGGAAACAACTATGTGATAATAAAAGATATAGAAGATTTTGATTTGTCCTCTACATTTGATAACGGGCAGTGTTTTCGCTGGAACAAAACCGAAAATGACAGCTATATAGGCGTAGCAATGAATAAAACAGTCGAAGTGTACCGGGACCGTTGTAATCTGATAATAAAAAACACCGACAAGAAAGATTTTAATGATATATGGTATCGATATTTTACATTGGATGTAGATTATTCAAAAATAAAAAAGGTCTTGTCTAATGATCCTTTCATTAAAAAATCAATTGAATACTCTCCCGGTTTACGTCTTTTAAGACAGGATTTTTATGAAACGTTAATATCTTTTATTTTATCTTCTAATAATAATATACAAAGAATAAAGAAAATAATTAATAATATATGCATGGCTGCAGGTAATGTTATCTCATATGAAAATAAAAATTACTATTCTTTTCCCGATTTACAAAATCTACAGAAGTTTACCGTGGAAGATTTCAATGATTTCGGTGCAGGCTACAGAAGTAAGTATCTCGTTAATACTATAAAATCTTTGTGCTGTGAGAAGCCTGACTTAAATATGCTGGAAAACGGTTCTTTACAATCGGCTCGCAAATCATTGCAAGAATATGCGGGTATCGGCTTAAAAGTAGCCGATTGTATTTTGTTGTATTCCGGCTTGCGTTATGATGTGTTTCCTGCAGATGTATGGATAAGAAAAATAGTATGCTCTTATACAAATCTTAAAGATTGTCCTGAAAAAATTGTGGAATATGCCGCTCAAGTATACGGTGATTATGCCGGTTTCGCTCAACAATACCTTTTTCATTATGCACGCTTTAATCTTTAAAATATATGTTATGTAAATTTTAATAATGTTCAGCATATAATGATGTATAAATTTATACGAAACGGGTGGTAAAATTGGGTGATTGTCTGGCGACGTTAGACTCCGGAAATTTTGCTTTTGTTCTATCTGCAGAACTTGAAAAAGAAGGTATATCTAGTAAAGTGGTACCTACACCATGCAGGATATCCAGATCAGGTTGTGGATATTGCATAAGAATTTCAGAAAATGTACTTCCTATTTTAATAGAGAAAAGTAGACAGAAAGGCTTTTATATCAGAGAAGTTTTCAGGGTAATTCAAAACAATAATAAAATCAGTTATGAGCGAATCACGTAATTAATGATACCTTGAATACATTTTTTACATCATGAAGGGTTTCAGTAATTTTTTTCTATTTACAATTCATCTTATTGTATGATACAATACAGATAAGAAAACAAATCCTGAGATGTGCGTGGTACTCTATATTTTGACCCTACATGAAATAACAGGGAGACGGTTTTAAAGTTATTGGTGGATTGTCAGGCCGCAACATAATACCGACATTCGTCCGAGAATGCAACGGCGGCGGACGGCAAGCAAACCAAGCACCTCACCCACCTAGCTGTAAGCTAGGTGTCAAAATTAGAGGAAACGGCATTTCGGGATTTATTTATTTATCAAATAAAAATTCAAAGCGGGTTAACTTCATTCATGACTTTCTTTATTGATTATATGTTGAAGGTTTAAAAACATATGATATAATAACATCTATAAAAATAACAATGAAATAATTAATCGAAATTTATATAAGGGAGAACTATAATGATTACAAGAGCTGTCAGACTATATGGAAAAAACGATTTAAGACTTGAAGAGTTTGAACTGCCGGAAATAAAAGAAGATGAAATACTAGCGAAAATCATATCCGATAGTATTTGTATGTCATCATACAAGGCTGCTGTTCAAGGAGAAGACCATAAAAGAGTACCGAATAATGTTAAAGAAAATCTGGTAATTATAGGACATGAATTTGCCGGTGAAATAATACAAGTGGGCGAAAAGTGGAAAGGTGAATTTAAAGAAGGTCAAAAATTCTCAATTCAACCCGCTGTAAATGTTCCGGAACGCCCCTATGACGCACCGGGATACTCATATAAATACATAGGAGGAAGTGCGACTTACATTATAATCCCAAATGAATTTATGGAAAGAAAATGTTTGTTGAACTTTTCCGGTGACGCCTATTATCAAGGATCTTTAGCAGAACCTATGTCATGCATAGTTGGTGCTTTCCATGCTTCATATCATACAAAAGCAGGTATATATCAACACGAAATGGGTATTGTAGAAGGCGGGAAAATGGCTATTTTAGCAGGTGTCGGTCCTATGGGGCTCGGTGCTATAGATTATGCGTTACACTGTGACCGCAAGCCCGGACTTATAGTTGTAACCGATATAGACGATGCACGTCTTCAAAGAGCCGCAAGTATATATACTGTGGAAGATGCCGCTTTAAACGGTGTTAAATTAATATATGTTAATACATCAAAGACCGAAAATCCAGTTAAAACTCTTATCGATTATACAGAAGGAACAGGTTATGACGATGTATTTGTGTTTGCCCCAGTAAAACCGGTTGTTGAGCAAGGAGACCAAATATTAGGCAAAGACGGTTGTCTTAACTTCTTTGCAGGTCCAACCGACCCGAAATTCAGTGCCATGCTCAATTTCTATAACGTACATTATTCTTCAACTCACATAGTAGGAACCAGCGGTGGTAATACGGAAGATATGATTGAGTCGTTAGATTTGATGTCTAATAAGAAAATAAACCCGTCATCTATGATAACTCATATCGGTGGAATTGACAGTGTAATCGAAACCACTTTAAACTTACCGAAAATCCCCGGTGGTAAAAAACTAATTTACACTAATATTAATTTGGAATTGACAGCTATCGCCGACTTTAAAGAAAAAGGTAAGAACAGTCCTTTATTTGCAAAACTTGATGAGATTATACAAAGAAATAAAGGTCTTTGGTGTGCGGAAGCGGAAAAATATCTGCTTGAAAACGCTTAAAGATTACAACCTGATAGAAAAATCATTTGATTATTAGAAAAGATGATAAAAAATATATAGCATACGAGATAAAACAAGGAACTTTCGTTCCTTGTTCTACCTGTATTTTCATGCTTGAAAATTACGAAAAGAATTGACAAACGCTACTACAGTATTGTAAAATGATTAAGCGTCTAAATGAATAACTTGTGGAGAAGTCGCCTAGTTTGGTCGAGGGCGCACGACTGGAAATCGTGTAAACGTTAATCGCGTTTCGAGGGTTCGAATCCCTCCTTCTCCGCCAATATCAAGAAGTTTGAAACATGACGGATTCAAACTTCTTTCTTTTTTTTATCTTCAAGTGTGACATTTGTGTGACATTTTACAAAAATTTTATCATCCAACTTTTTGCTGGCTTTTTTTATAAGCGTTTTATTCCCATGCAAATATATATCCGATGTAATTCCTATTTTCGAGTGCCCTAGCAACCGTCTTAGAGTATCGAGATCCGTCCCTTGCTCAAGCTGTAATCCTGCAAAAGTATGTCGAAAAAAATCCAAACGTTTGGATTTTTTTCGACATGTTTACGCCGTTACTTGTTTGAAAAATTGGGTTCGCCAAGGCAGAGATTTAACAAACTGTCTTGCATACTTGTCGGTTTTTCTGGGACATGAAGATATTCGTGGCAGTCAAAGATATCTCCGATTGACCTCCGAATTATATCCGGATATCGTAAGTACAATCGAATCTCACTGCGACTGGGTGATTCCGGAGGTGAAACAAGATGAAGCAGACTGATTTTGCACGGATTACAACAAAGTATTTCTTTAATTTTCTTTCTGGCCAAAGGAATGTTAGCCCGAATACGATAAAATCCTATAGAAATACATTTCGACAGTTACTTACATATTTGCGAGATGAAAAGCGTATCCCTCCAGAAAAACTTGAGTTCGAGAACATAGAATCCGAAACCATTGTAGAATTTCTTTTATGGTTAGAAAAGAACAATCAAATTAGCATTAGTACCAGAAATCAGCGACTTGCTGCAATACATAGCTTTTACAGGTATGCACAGGCAGAATATCCTGATAACCTATTTGAGATGCAAAAAATACTCAATATCCCATTTAAAAAGAAACCTCGCCCAATCATCAGTTATCTGACTAAGGAAGAAATGAAACTGATTCTTGACCAACCGGATGTTAAAAACCATCGAGGCCGTCGTGATCTTGCGCTAATGGCAATTTTGTATGATACCGGCGCTAGGGTTCAAGAATTGATTGATATTTGCGTGAAAGATATTAGACTTCACTCTCCTGCAACGGTTACATTGACAGGGAAAGGCAACAAAACCAGATGTGTGCCAATTATGGGTAATACAGTGCAGTTAATATCTAAGTATATGGAAGATTTTAATCTTAAGAGTAATGGCAGACAACAATCTCCATTATTCTTTAATAGCAGAGGTGAAAAATTTACAAGGCCAGGAATCTGTTATATTCTGAACAAGTATTTCGATCAAGCTAAAAAAGCCAATCCAGAAATTATGCTATCTGACAGAATTCATCCGCATATGCTTCGCCATGCAAAAGCCGTTCATATGTTGGAATCCGGGGTAAATTTGATTTATATTAGAGATTTTTTAGGGCATGTAAGTATTACAACAACTGAAATATATTTGAAGGCAGAAACTGAACTTAAACGATCTATTTTAGAAAGGAATTACCCTGATGTAGTGACACAAGATGTCCCTGAATGGAAAGATGACACAGAATTACTTCAATGGCTAAATGATTTCTGCCGTTAGTTGTAATATTATCGAAAGAAATTGAGGCTTGGTTCATTGATTTATATGAGTTACAGTCTCATTTCTTTCGATAAGTAAACACTTTCGATAATTGCCGGTTCCGGGGCGGCCTGCAAATATTATGTTCTGTTTGTTCCCAATAAACT
>CAZJOD010000112.1:0-12824 GCA_964547525.1 uncultured Clostridiaceae bacterium | reverse complement strand
TTTTTCTTCATAGTTAGCTCCTTTCACAATGTCTATTAAAATTATTTAATTGATCACCTCAACTATTTGTCTTTTTAGCTTTTAATAGCTAACCGTCAATGATTTAACACAGCTCCGCACTAAACATATAAGCAGTACTGTATTTATCACATCCATCAAGAAACACTTCCGCAGTCCAATATTTATCAGGATATGGAATGTTTACACCTTGGCCAAGCATTGTATTTCTGGTAACATCGTACATGGCATCGCTGTCATAGCCCTCGCGCTTATGCATAGCGTCCATCTCACCGGAGAAGGTTGCATATGCAAACTGCGATAAGAACGGCGGTCCCGCCTTGAAGTTATTATGATCTCTATGTGGTACGAAGTCGAAATAGACAAATCCTTCCGGCACAGGGGTTTCCGCCTTCATAAACCGTCCCCAAAAACCATGCCACGGCTCAACATCCACACCCCGTCCGTAATGATGCATAAACAAAACATCATAGCCAAAGTCCGTTTTATAATCGTTCAAGACATCCAGAGTGTGAAAAAGTTTCTTGCGGTTCTCAATATTGTCTAAGCCGTCACCTTCCCGGCTTTCTCGCCCGATAAAGCGCATGGCGGGCATTTTTTTGTATTCAAAGCTGTCCACTTTGAAACCTTTTTGTTGTTTCTTCACCACATCCGGCATAAACAGCGCCCACTGAACCGCTGCATCACAGTCCTTTAAATAATTGATATATCCAAATAAATCTACACTATTCGTTCCGGTAGGTCCTGTTTTATTTCCTGCAATTAGCTCTCGTATGCTACGCTCCCGCATGACGGAAAAATCAGCAAATATCTTGGCAACCGTCTCACGCAGTCGCTCATCATGGGAGACTCCCGATAATTCATTATCAAATCTGTCTAAAGCATTAAACACCGCCGCATTAACCACACCGGACGACTGTAATTCTGACAAATACATCCGAATTTGTTCATTCTGTTTTTTGAACCGCGCAAACACACCTTTCATCAAAATTTGCTCGTTTTCCGCGAGTTTATTGTCACTCCACATAGAATCATCCAGCACCCATTCGGTTAACGCATCAAAAACACGTGGATTTTGTCCTCTTGCTTTACCTGCCCATCTGACAATTATTTTATATTTCTCTTCATCGCTCAGTTTTTCACTATTTTGCTTTGGGATATCACTCCAATAAAATTGGTCTGTTATATTATGTGACATATCAAATCCTCCTTTAAATTTTTCTCTTCTACGGCAAAGTGATAACTCGGGTAAAAACTATTAAGTCAGGGTGTTGCAACTTTGCAATAATCGATTCAATATATTGCTTCCGTTGGTCTACTCCTTTGATATCATTATTTAATTCCAATGCAAATATTCTCATATACAATGCTTCCTTTAGACAGGCTGATATACCAGATCATAATAATCTTCTATTCCATTTTGCATATAAATATCCTCCTGAAAAGCTACACAAAATAAATGTCTTTGTTTAGCTATATAAGATATTAACTCTATCAATGTAGCTCTCAAAGTTATTAAGATTCATAAATTTTCTCCTGTTTTCTCAAAAGTTCGTCCCAAATCTCTCTCGTTTAGCCTTCTTGTACGACTACATTCTATACACATTAAAAAAATATTTAGCATAGATACACCGGAGAAGACCATGCCATTTGTCCGTCCTTTTGTATGACTTGCACATAATAATACACTTTGGTATGCAACGGGTTCAGATCTTCCCATTCTAAAACAGCATCCGTTTCGTTCGGTGAAATACAATGGATTCGCTCTCCGTTTCTAACAATAATAATTTGTGATATTACATCACATCCGCATACATCCGCTTTTATTTTAACAGCTGTTTGCATAGAGCCTAAATCCCTTTGTTTAAACCCGTTCACTTCAAAATCTAATAAAATTTTAGCTCCGGTTGTAGCATAGGTTTTTCTGTTTCTGATCGCTTTTATCAAGTCGGTTCGATCCAAACGATTCATATGTGCCCCGGTTAAACCGCATCGATAGGACAACCCCACTGCAAAAGTGTGTTTTGTTTTTCCTTGACCGTCAGGATCTTCACATGAGAAGCCACAACGACCTTCATGACAGTCACCACCTCCCGTAAAACCTAAAACCGCACCTGTTGCCAATATTTCATTAACGGTTTTCATTCTGGGCGGGTGATATCCCCTTGTGCACAAAAGGGGACTATCGGGGAAATCGTTTGCGCCCCACATGGAATACATTTCGATAAATCTTTCTACTTCAGGTTCATGATATTCCCACTTGATACCATGAGCAATACTTCCGTGTGGTCCTGCAACTACATTCTCATTCCCCTTGAAAAACCCGTATACCTTGTCTATGTTGCTCGTGGGTTCGTACATACCACGGAACAATTTTAACGAATCGTCACAAGTATAGACATTCCGGTGTACTTGTTTTCCGGCCCATTCAAAACCTATTAAAGTGACAAACCTATCCGGATCGTTAAAGCTATTTGTAATGGACTGCATCAATTCCCATTCGTTATCACTAAAATAGCATGCATGATCAGCGGATGCGGCAAAGTCCAAACATCCTACATCCCGTGCATGCCGGTACATGTCTACATATTCACCACTTCCGTCACTCATAACGCAGTGGCCGTGTATTTCTCCAAAATAAATGGAATCTCTCCGGTCGTCAGTATTCATGATTTCCAAAGGATTGGATTTTGAAATGATCCTCATGTTTATATCTTTCGCAATCAATCTGTAGCGACCGGGAGACAGGTTCTTTAAATATACTTTAAAGGAGTAAAAAGTATCGAAATTCATAGGTTCATCCACCTGAATTTCCTCTACACCGGATGATAAATATAAGCGAATATCGGTATTAGGATACCCGCTTGGAGGGGTATTTCTGAATTTATCTGTAAACACACCACGGCATAGTATTTTTGTTCCTTCTTTGATTCGCCCCGGCACATTTAAAAACAGTCTTTTGCAGGGACCCGGCTTATATTCCACTGAGTGTCCGTTTCCTAATAACGGCTCCACAAAATTGTTGTTTGAAGGTACGCATACCGCGAATGATAGCGGCGCTTGTCGAATGTACCAGTACATTCTTTCCGCATAGGGATAATAGGCGTTAAAAATCGGTGTGACATCGCATTTATATTGAACGGTTAAGACATGTTCCTTTTTGATGCCTTTTGGAAAATTCAAAATAACATCGTTTACCACATGCGACTCCTTACTTAATGAGAAATCTTCTATATATACATCATAAAATGGGTCGGATATTTTTACACAAATATATCCGTCTTCATTCGGGTCATCCTGCTGAGGAACGGACATGGAATGTGGTATGGCAAGTCTCATTTTAGTGCCGGCCGGTAAACCGTGTTCACCGGGGTGATACGTCATAGTATATACCACAGGCTCGCCACCGGTAACAATAGACGGCGTTAAACTCGAACGACCCACATCTTTTTTTGATATGCCCCATAAGATTTCCTCTGCATCTTCAATATCTCCACACAAACGAAGTGAAATTTGCTCGGTGATTAAAAACCACGAAGACATGGCTTCTTCATAAGACATGTTAAATATACGTAATTGACCGAAGTGACCTTTTAATTCTTCCGTAACACCTAAGTCTATCCACCTGTTAAGGCCTTCATTATACTCCGAACATATGCCGAACTCATAGTCGTCTATTTTTACAACCGGATCTTTACATGATGTGTAAAGCCATATCCGCAAAGGTTTCGGCTGATCTATTTTGGGTATAAAAAAAACAATATCGGCATAATCATTGTTTGGATGAAAAGCCAATCTTGATAGTGGGATAATTCTATCGAATCTCATTTGTGTTGCTCCTTTTCAATGTTAATACGGTACATAACCAAAAGATACCCGGTTCTTATCTAATTAATTATATATGTATCAATTATACCATTAATTTATCGCGAACAATTTTCAATTTTGTTAAATGTAACTTTCAAAGGAGTTTTTTATCACACAAAAAAACTTGTAATAAGAGCTTTAAAGGTTTGGAATAATGCAAAAGAGACTGTAGATGAGCAAAACGGTATAACATAAAAGATATAAATATTTTTCCAAAATTCATTACCTCATACATACAATTCTTTCATGTTATTACATATAACTTTTTTAATATATTATCCGATATTAATACATAATACAGCTCTAAATGATATAATCATATTGCATATAAATGCAACGACTCCTTTGATACAATCTTTTATATTCGAGGTTTTTTATGACGGGTAAAGAAAGAGTTTTGAGAATAATTGCACACAAAGAGGCGGATAGGATCCCGAAATACGATGCTTTTTGGGAAGATACACTTATCAATTGGCATGCTACCGGATTACCTTATGATCCGGTAGAAAAATATGAAATCCTTACGCTCGAAAGCGGTACCAAAATAATCGGGAACACAGTCGGTGATTATTTTGGATTTGATATTGATATGTTTTATCTGGACAATTCAATGCGATTTACACCGATAATATTGGAAGATCATGAAACCTATAGCATCATATCCGACAGGTGCGGTTATACTGTCAAGCGATTTAAAAACAAAGGGGCGACTATGCATTTTATAAATCATGTCAATCCCGATAGAACCTCATGGGAAAAAATAAAAAGCAAATTTGTTCCGGACATGTCCGATACAAGCAGAATCGACCACGAATCCTTTTTTCTTAGAACAAGCCGGATTCCTTCTTGGTCTGAAACAAAAATTATATTTGACAAATACCGTAAAAGGGATAAATTTTTGTTGTTAAACGGCTACGGCCCCTTTGAAGGAACATGGAGGCACCATGGCTATACTTCGTCTTTGGTTGACATGCTGTGTGATAAAAATCTTATGAAAGAAATGTTTGAGAGCATAACACATTTAACCTTAGAAACCATAAAACACGCAATCGACATGGGGATGAAACCGGACGGATATTTTATGATTGAAGATTTGGGGTATACCCATTCCACTTTGTTTTCACCCGATTTATACAAAGAAGTATTATGGCCTTATCATAAAATGCTGGGTGATTTTCTGCATAGGGAAGGTATTTATTTTTTTATACACAGCTGTGGAAAAATAGATACCCTGTTGCCTTATTTTATAGATGCCGGGGTGGATGTGGTGCAGCCCTTGCAGGCTAACACCGGCATGGATGTAAGGGATTTGAAACGTATGTACAAAAAGGATCTTACATTTTGGGGAAATATAAATGAAATTGAGTTATCCAAAAGCTTTGAAGACATTGAGAGGGAAATTGCCGGTAAAGTGACCGAAGCAATGAAGGACGGCGGTTACATATACCATTCCGACCACAGCATTCCTCCCACAGTCAGTTTTGAAAACTACCGTTATGTGATGAAAATGCTTGATAAGTATGGAAAATACGATGTGTTCAACGATACATAAAGAATCGGAGGGATTAAATTGAAAACTGCAGGCAGAGAAACCGTTTATTACAGTCACGCAAAAGAAAACAAACCGGTCATTTACGTGGAACAAGGGGAAACGTTTGCTGTTAAAACCGAACTGTGTTCCGGTACTTGGCTTCAAAAACCTACCGACATATGGTCGGCGGAAAAATGCAAGGGTCCGAACCCTACCGTTTGCATTGGTGTAAAAGACACCCAACCCGGTGATATTCTCGCTGTGGACATATTGTGTATTAAACCTGAGGACATAGGGTACACCTGTATCTTGGATAAAAAATTAAATATGGCCATTATGGGAGAAGACATGTCGCCACACCCACGAACGGTAAGGATTTGCAACGGATTTATCCATTGGAGTGAAAGCCTCAAAATACCTGTGCAACCCATGATAGGAACCCTAGGCACCTCCGCGCCGGAGAGCCTGCCAAACAGTTATGGCGGATATTACGGCGGGAACATGGATGTAAATGAAATAACCGAGGGAACAACTGTATATCTTCCTGTCAGCTATTCAGGGGCTTTATTGAACATAGGAGATGTGCATGCAATACAAGGAGACGGAGAGATCTGTAATGCCGGAGGTATTGAATGTCGCGCTCATGTGACGCTTCGTACACATATATTAAAAAATAACGGGCAAAGCTGTGTACGGGCTGAGAACAATGAATACATTATGACCGTTGCTTGCCTTGCATCAACGGATGAATCTTTTTATACGGCTTGCAAGGAACTGATCCGTTTCGCATGTGAAAGATACGCTCTTACAAAAGAAGAATGTTTCAGTTTGGCAAGCCAGGTTATGCAAGCACGCTGCACACAATTTGTTAATCCCACCCGAAGCTATATATGCAAGATGCCCAAATCAATTTTGGGAAAAGCGGTAAATCAATCTGTGTAATCGTTGATAAAGGAGATATTCAATTTATGGAAAAGAATATTGAGAAGTTAGAACCTGTAAAAGAACGATTTGTCATGGGTGATCGTAGGAATTTTTTAATGCAACTTTGTGAAAACTGTAAAGTTTCTGAATTGGTAAAGAATGCTCTTGAACATAACAAGCAAGAAGAAGGAGAAAAAATATTTGCCGCATACTTTAGGAGCCGCAACTTTCCCTATCCTCCGGAAATCGATTGGAAAGAGACGGTTGAAAAAGCAGATGAAAAAACGGCGTTAAGTGTACTGGAAGGGCGGTATGACGACGGGTACAGTCGGGTTGTATCTTCAAAAGGTGTAGATTGGCATCATTCCGAACTCAGCTGCCTTACCCGTTTTCCCTTATTGTACGATGTCCTTCCTATTGCCTGCAAAACCCGCCGGACGGAGTACATTCGCTTTGTTGTAGATCATATACTCGGATATATGAAGGCATATCCGATAGAATCTTTTGCCGGTAAATCGGTCAATCAAGGATGGGTAAACCATACAACCACGTCAAAACCTTGGTATTGGGCAATGATCGGTGGAGGACGGCTTACCAAAATGGCACAAAGCATTTACTTACTTCGTGACTTTGCCGAAATAAAGGATCAAGAGCTTATCGACATGCTACAACGATTATATGAAGAAACGGAATTTGCACTTTTTTGGATCAAAGATTGGGTGGATAAGCGACATAACGGCGGTTTGGGCATGCTGAGAAATGTTATCGCATCCTTGACACTGCTGGATGATTTTCAAAATAATATAACAGGACGGCATACCGCCGGAGCATTGCTTTCACAATACATTACCGAAGCTTTTTACCCGGATGGAATGTGTATCGAATTGACCACCGCCTATTCCGCTTCTTGTTCAGTGCAAGCACAACGTCTGGCTTTGCGTTTTACCGGTTTACAATCCATACGCAACCTATTCCCCAAGCTACGACGAATGATTGAATGCATGACCGGATTACAAGATCCTTTGTTCAATCTGCCTTCCTTCGGTGATCTTGCGGCAGGATCGGTTGAAAAATACATTGAGCCTGCTCTGGCTAAATTTTTCCATATGCCCTGGGCTTTGTCCCTTCAACAAAAAACGTACGAGCAAACTCCTCCTTTTGTGAATTGGCCTTCCCATGAAGATGAAGCTTGGTGCGGATATTATGTCATGAGAAGCGGTTGGGACGAACAAGCTCGGTATATGGCTATCGACGGCGGTCCTTGGGGAACCACACACCAACACGGAGATAAATTGAGTTTTGTTCTGGCTGCTTATGGGACTTTGTTTATTACCGATCCCTTGAGTTCCAGGTATTCATCCAATTTGCCGAATGTTCTCATCTCCCGACAGCATGTCTCGTTTTTACACAACACACTCACCATTGACGGAGTGGATGAATTTATGACGGCGGATAGTCCTAATGGTGTTTTGGAAAGCAAGATACCTTTGAAAAACCGATGGGAATCCGGACCTTGTTATACGTTGTTTTCTTCTGATTATTCCTTTACGCCCCTCAAATCGGTCATATGGCAAAGACGTGTTATGTTTGTGGACGGTTATTACTGGTTTTTACAGGATGTTCTCATACCTGCAGAGCAGACAGGTACTTACGAAATCGAGCAAAATTTTCAATTTGCTCAGGATATTGAAATAGAATTTTTTGATAGAATTACAGTTGCCACAGCAAAAAACAAAGCACAATTGGCCCTTGTTCCATTAACGGGAAGCTTGCAGCCTACACTTTTTATAGGAGATAGAACACCTCATGTCAGTTATTGGCCGAATGCCTTGCATCCGTCAAATATTTTTTATAAAGAGGACGACCGACCCCAAATGCACGGACGAGGCTGGATCGGTCGAGATATATACGGCTTGCTTCCTGCACCTGCCGTAACCTACCAAGGAAAAGCAGCCTCTCCCGGCATCCTTTCAGCAGCATTGATACCGCTGCAAAAAGAACAAACCCTACAACACATACCTGACATACAATGCAAAGATTCGGAAGGTGCAAAGTGGATATTGCCTTGTAAAAACGGTTTTTTGGAAGTAAACTCGAGTATTTCGGATTTTTGTGTTCAATACCGGCCTAAGTGAAAAATAAGAACTTTTACTAGTAAATCCCAACAACGTGACGCCTCACAAAAAAGGTAACGCAGTTGTCGGAGACGGTACATTAAAAGTCCTGTTGAGTAAAACCTATTGAAACGTTATTAGGATGTAAGTGAATAAACCGAAATAAAGAAGTTGTAATAAATCATTTTTAATTAAAATATCATCAATCTTGTATGCAATATCTTTATTTCGGTAATTATAAGCTCTATTAATCAAGCTTCATTATAAATATTATTTTAAAGAGAATACAATAATGTATTTTTTTGTATTTTATAAATGCAGTATATTAACTTTATACCATACTCTTCATTACATTTATGATTCCTGCCGTGTGATAACCTATGTATTCGTCTAGTAAGTCCTTAGTAGTTTTACCACTGATACATTCTCTTTCACGTTTATCATCCTTCACAACACGAAATTCCATATCAAAAGCCGGTATACCATATTTTTTATATGCAAATGCCGGTATGCTTCCGCAAGTTGTTCCGTAATGTAATGCGACACCTTCTTTTTCGGTATCACGGAATCCATTTGAATAAGGGGTTATCAACTCCATACACTTTTTTTCGTATTCCACATTACCTTTCGCTTCTTTGGCTGTTAAAAAGCAATCACTACAAATTGATGAAAGGCAGTGTCCACAAAAAATAACTTTCGGCTTTACAGTATTGATAAAATTCACAGTCGCTTTTGTTTCCTCTTCAGATTCAACAAATGGTCCTCTATATGTAATACTTCCTAATATTGATGTATTTAAACCATATGTATAATCGATAATTTCCCAATTTGCGTCAAAATTTCTGTTTAAGTCAACTCCATTGGGATTACAACGCAAATATTGTGGTGTACCTGTAGCCATGTCTTCTCTGCAGTCTGTATTTACATCGGGCAAAATAGCCAATCCCACTTTACTTAAAACTTCCGGGTAATTTATAGCTATATGAGCAGCCGCTTTTAAAAACAATTCCGGTCCGGATTCTCCTGCATGTACTACACCTATAAGACCTATACATTTTTCTTGATTCCCAATTACCAAACCTTTTATTTCTTTTTTACGAGTTGAATATCCAAATGTCTTAAATTTCTTTTCTCCTGAATAGATATTGTATAACCTATTCATTTCTTGATTTATTCTTTCATAAGTCCACCATACTTCCGGATCTCTCACTGCAATACCTAAAGGACCTGCCGGGACGGAGTCATTATCATATGCAACCCAATATGCATATACATCTAAAAGTTTAACATCAGAATCGGTATATACAAAATAATATCTGTCTTGTTTTGTCAAAGGACCTGTATAAATAATATCCGCATCTTTAAAATTCAGGGCATCAAAATATTCGTAATAATCACTTCCCTGTAAGAATCCGTCTTCTTTTTTTCTGTATATTCTGAAATTTAAAACATCACTGTTATTATTATATAATGGATATCCTCTTTCTATATACAACCTGACTAATCCGTTTTCACTTCTACCTCGTAAAAATCTGATGCTTTTACTAGCCATATCCAAACACCATCCTTTACTTAAAATTTATTTTTTACCCGTTGTATTTCTGATAACCGCTTCGGAAGTAACTTTAGTAACTATCTTTGTGTTATCGATTCCATTCTTTATTTCATTCATAACAGTTGAAACAGCTATGTCAACCACCTTTTTTATAGGTATTTGAACTGTTGTGATCCCATTGAAAACATATTCTGAAATTCTTGTATTATCGAAAGAAAATATTGAAAAATCGTTAGGTGATGTTAACCCACGATCATAAGCATGTTTTAACGCACCGATACATATTTCATCATATGATGCTATGAAAGCAGTCGGAATACTTTTTTGACTCAAAAAATATTCCATCCCTGTCACTCCGGCTTCTTCATTTCTTTTTTCTGTAATATACACTCGGTTTTCCGGTAATTTTTTCATGCCGTATCGAGATAAAACCGTTTTTACAACCTCAAGTCTATTATTGTCAAGTTTATCGAATATAAGTCCAAAGTCATTATGTCCATATTCAACAAGTGATTTTATGATTGTATCAACAGCATAACTATCATCCAAAAACAGTGCATTGCAATTATAATCGAAAGAGTTACCCATTGAAGATTCGATAATGAATAATGGTATTTTACAATTATCACATACAGAGATTATCCTTTTAAGTTGTACTTCCATTATATTACCTGAATCATTTATAATAAATATGGCATCCAACTTCTTCGATGAAAATAGTTTTACAAACTTCTCTATTTTGTTCCAATCAAAACTATGAATTCCTAACAGTAAATCATATCCATGTTCTTGGAATTTTTTTTCCAAGTTCTCAAGTATATTTGAATATACATAACTTGTCACTTCAGGTAATATTACACCTATAGCTCGTGTCACATTCTTTTCCACAGATATGTTATTGTAGTTTAATTTGATTGCAGCTTCCCGAATTTTCTTTATGGTTTTTTCGTTAATTTCCTTGCTATTGTTTAAAGCTTTTGAAACAGTCGATATGCTTACACCTACATAATCAGCTATATCTTTTAAAGTAGGTTTTACCATGATTTTGCCCCTTCTACCGTAAATTTCACGTTTTTACTATGCATTTTTGCTTAAATTCATACCCGGTATTATATTGCCTTGGAGTTTTGGATAAAATTTTATATATGCTCCGTACCAAGGTGCTTGCATTCTTTCCGGTATAAACGCATGTCTCATTATACCCAATCCATATATCCTACGAAACATATATCCGAACAATTTCTCTCTTTTTTCGATAAGATGCATAACCGGATCGACATCCTCTTTACTATTCCACTTAGTATAATCACCTATTTTTGCATCTAAAGCCATCAACTGTGCTTTAATCAAAATGTGTTCGAACAGCCATTGCTCCTGCTCGATATTTACATGTATATGAGGTTTTATTTCCAATAACTGATTTTCCCAATTCTCGGCTTTCTCAAGATTATAATATTGCATTTCATTCATTATATTAAGAAGTGTTTCCACATCACTATCTTTTAACGCAAACATTTCAATAATATACTCTCTTGTCAAACTGTCCAAATTATAATTCGGGTTTCTTGCAAGTCGTGAAATAATATATTGATTATAATGATCTCCAAATGATTCGTTATAGGTGTTAAATCCGGTGCAATCAGCATTGTCGAAAGATTTGACAATTGACTGTATCCTCTTTTGAGCGTTATGTATACCGGTTTTAATATATGTATCTTTATTCACATCTGAAAAACCTATATGTACGAATGTACTTACCGGAAGCGGGTCAATCCTCTTTTTTATATCCTCAGGCACTTGATATACTCCGTAAGTGACACTGTACATAAATTCACCGAAGTGACCATCCAATTTTTTAGCAAATTCTTTTAGAAGGTGTATATCATCATCCGATGTCCACCATCCACATATATCTACAATTATATCGGGGAAAAAACTTTTAACTATATCAAATATATCGTATGCCATTCCCAGAAACGTTTGGTAATACGGTTGACATTTATCACATGCGCATCCCCCGTCATCGTAAGGATTTAGTATAATTCTGTCTATATATACTTCGGACGCTTTAAAGTCCTTCATTAAATTCTCAAAGTTATTTAAACAGATTCGTCTGGCTTCCGGTATCGAAGGACATAAAACTTGTCCTTGAACTTTATGTTTCGAACTTTTTACACCTAAAAGATCAGGTCGTAGTTGATCTAAAAATGCAACGTTATGAGCCAGAACTATCCCTGTTGTCATACCAAGTTCTTTCGCATACCTGTAATACATCTTTTTTCTTTTCCATAATGTCATGGATGAACTGCAATAAACATGCGGATTATACGGATCCGGCATATCATTGGGATCTGTCCAGTCTGCATACCCGTTCGCCCCGAATAAAGCCAAGTCTTCAAGCAAACGCTCCATTTCAGTCGGCCATGCGACTTCATAAGCATTCCCGAAATGTCCGGGCATATAGTGCATTCTATGTTTATAACGAGGAATATCGGTTATCATCACATCTTCTACCGAAGAATAATCTGAACATATAGTTGACATTATTCTTCGTATTAATTCTCCCGTACCGGCAATAAACTCAATTATAGAATTTGCATATACCGTTGCTTTCCCTTTATTAATAATTAGCTTATATCCGTCAATAACATCCTGTTCAAATATTATGTCGGGTATTATTGCCGAATATTTTTCATACCAAGACCATTCGTCAATTCTCTTTAATAATATTTCATGAGCTTTTAAAGCCATTGGTGTATTAACATTAATCATATCATCCTCCGAAACATCATGTTTCTAGCTACACAGACAAGTG
>CAZJOD010000111.1:0-12888 GCA_964547525.1 uncultured Clostridiaceae bacterium | reverse complement strand
CTTATGTTTATATACAAGAAAAATAAAAAATTCGTTTGACAAACTTGATGATGTTGAATATAATAAATTAAATTAATAAATAAAGGCTATGAACGTACAAAGTAAGCATAATTACCCCGACAGGGAAGAAAGTTTTAATTGAGAGCTTTTTAGGGCGATGATTATGATGAAATTTCATACGGGAGCTGCATTTCAGAAAATATAGTAAGAAATGACGGAAACTAACCGTTATATAAACAAGTGCCCGATATCGCATTTAAAGCAAGTCGGGAATAAGAGTGGTACCACGGATACTATACTTCGTCTCTTTGAGGCGAAGTTTTTTTATGAATTTAAAACTTAATTTATATGAAAAGAATACGATACACACCGTTCACAGTAAGTGAATTATTGTAGTGAAATATGATTAGATTTTTAAATTTTATAATATTGTGAATGAATAATGATGAATACAACAAGGAGGTTTGAAAAAATGTATTATTTTAATGAAAAGTTTGAATGCATGTCAAGGGACGAAATGAAGAAAGTACAGTCTGAAAGACTTATTAAGACTGTAGAAAGGGTGTACAATAATGTACCTTTTTATAAAAAGAAAATGGATGACATGGGTTTATCACCCAAAGACATAAAATCCATTGATGACTTGAACAAATTACCTTTTACAACAAAACAAGATTTAAGAGACAATTATCCGTTTAATTTATTTGCAGCACCGATGGATGATGTCGTACGTATCCATGCATCATCAGGTACAACCGGAAAACCTACGGTTGTAGGATACACTAAAAGCGATATAGGTGATTGGGCTGAAACAATGGCAAGAACATTTGCTTGTGCCGGAGGTACAAAACATGATATTATTCAAATTGCTTACGGATACGGTTTGTTCACAGGTGGGTTAGGAGCACATTACGGAGCGGAAAAGTTAGGAGCTTCCGTTATTCCAATATCCGGTGGCAATACAAAAAAACAAATTATGTTGTTGCAGGATTTTGGTACTACTATGATCGCTTGCACTCCGTCATATATTTTGTATATTGCCGAGACACTTGAGGAAATGAGAATTGATCCAAAAAGTTTAAAATTGAAAGCAGGTTTGTTTGGTGCGGAACCTTGGACTGACAATATGAGAAAAGAAATAGAGTCCAAGTTGGGTATATTGGCTATAGACATATATGGTCTAAGCGAAATTATGGGACCCGGTGTTTCATCCGAATGTCATATTAAAAACGGTCTGCATGTCAATGAGGATTATTATGTCCCGGAAATAATAGATCCTGTTACATTAGAACCTATGAAAAAAGGCGAACAAGGTGAACTTGTGTTTACAACGGTCACAAAACAAGCTCTTCCTTTATTAAGATACAGGACAAGAGATATATCCTCTTTAAATTACGATAAATGTGAGTGTGGCAGAACTTTGACTCGTATGTCCAGAGTAGCCGGCAGAAGTGATGACATGTTGATAATCAGGGGTGTTAACGTATTCCCGTCTCAAATAGAGAGTGTGTTACTAGAGGTAGGAGATACCGCTCCACATTACCAAATTATTGTAGATAGAATAGGTGCATTGGATATGATGGAAGTTCAAATAGAAATGACACCCGAATTATTTTCCGATGAAGTTAAAAGACTTGAAGACGTAGAGAAAAAACTAAGGAGCAACATTGAAAGTACACTTGGTATTACGACTAAAGTTACCCTTGTGGAACCTAAATCAATTGAAAGAAGTGAAGGCAAAGCAAAAAGGGTTATAGATAAAAGAAAAGAAAAAATGTAATATTAAATTTTTGTTCCTATAAAATATATTATGGATATATTTGCATCATTTTTTCAAAGTGATATAATTAATGTATCCAATATGTACAAGGAGGTATACTATGTTGATTAAGCAAATTTCCGTTTTTTTAGAGAATAAAAAGGGAAGAATCGAAAAAGTTACTAAGTGTCTTGGTGAGAAAGGAATTAATATCAGCGCACTATCTATTGCAGATACTACAGATTTCGGAATACTAAGGATGATTGTCAGTGATCCTGAAAAAGCGAAAGATATATTAAAAGAAAACGGTTTTACGGTTAATATAACGGAAGTTATCGCTGTAGCAATAGAGGATAACCCCGGAGGATTAGCAAAAGCTTTGGCTGTTATCGGTGAAAAAGAAATAGGAATAGAGTATATATACGCTTTTATTAGTAAAAGTGAAGGTAAAGCTCATGTTGTACTTAGGACCGAGACGCCTGAAAAAGCAATTACCGCTTTGGAACATGCAGGTTTTGAGGTGTTAAATTCAAATCAAGCTTACGGTTCTTAATCGGGGGGTAATAGTATGAGAATGGCAGCGGAAATCATTGCAGTAGGTACCGAATTGCTTATGGGACAAATTTGCAATACTAACGCACAATTCATTTCGAAATGTTTACCTGAGGTAGGAATATACGCATACTACCATACAGTTGTCGGAGATAATAAAAACAGATTAGTAGAATGTGTAAATACAGCTTTAAACAGAGCGGATATTATTATTACCACCGGAGGATTAGGGCCGACACAGGATGATATAACGCGAGAAACAATAGCCGAGATAGTTGGGAAACCTTTGGTACAGGATCAGGAATGTTTATCATTAATGGAAAACTTTTTTAAGAATAGGGGTCGCGTAATGACCCCTAACAACACAAAACAAGCATGTTTCCCCAAAGGATCAATAATAGTGAAGAACCCTAACGGAACAGCTCCGGGTTGTATTGTTGAATTTAAAGGAAAAATCGTTATTTTACTTCCGGGTCCTCCCAATGAAATGAAACCTATGATGGAGCAAAGTATCCTTCCTTACTTGGCTAATAAAGGCGGGCAAAAATTACATTCGGTATATATGAGAATTTTCGGAATAGGCGAATCTTCAATGGAACATTCCATAATGGATCTGATTGACAGACAAGAAAACCCGACCATTGCACCATATGCTTCGGTCGGGCAGGTTACTTTAAGAATAACCGCCCGTTATTCCGACGAATCGGAACTTGACGGTTTAATCAATCCCGTAGTAAATGAGATAAAAAATCGTTTGGGTGATAAAATATATTCACTTGAAAATAAGGAACTATGCGAAGTTGTTTGTGATTTATTATTAAAAAACAAAACAACTCTGGCAGTTGCCGAATCATGCACCGGTGGAATGATAAGTGCTCAATTAGTGGAATACCCCGGAGTTTCGACTGTTTTTAAAGGTGGATTTATCACCTATTCAAATGATCTAAAGTCGGAAGTTTTAAATGTATCGAAGAGCACTTTAGAAAAATATGGTGCAGTAAGTGAAAATACCGCAATAGAAATGGCACAGGGAGCAAGATTAAAAGCAAAATCAGATATTGCGCTTGCGGTTACCGGAATAGCCGGCCCGGGTGGAGGAACTGAAAATAAACCTGTAGGCTTGGTTTATATCGCTATGGTGACAGAAAGTAAGATATATGTTAAAAAATTAAATTCTTGGGGAGAAAGAGCTAGAATACGCACAGACGCTATGCTACATTCTTTTGATATGATAAGGCGTCTGCTTTTGGATCTGGAAATATAAATAACGGAGGATGAACTTGTTTAAGGAAAAAAAGAATAATATGACCGGTAATGCTATGATGATTATGGTATCGGTGATTTTTAGCAGGATTTTAGGATTTTTCAGAACCATGTTGATTCCTGAAAAGCTTGGTGGAATGAATGAAGTCAGTGATGCGTACAACCTGGCTTTTTTATTACCGGATTTAATGTTCAGTTTATTGGTTGGCGGTGCCATAGCAGCTGCATTGATTCCTATGTTAGCCGGATATATTGAAAAAAATGATGAAAAAAACGGTTGGGAAGCGGTTAGTACTTTTGTAAATGTTATATTCATTGCAATGGCTATTGTAAGCTTAATAGGCATAATTTTCGCACCGGCTTTAATGAATTTGATTGCTCCGGGTTACGGTGAAAACAATAAGCAGGTATTCGATCTTTCTGTTCAATTAACCAGAATTCTTTTTCCGTCAGTTTGTTTTTTAATGCTCGCCGGGTTATGTAACGGTATTCTAAATTCATATCATAAATTTGCAGTTGCTGCATACGGACCATGTATATATAATCTATTATGTATATTCAGTATTCTATTTTTAAGTGTGGATAATCCTGAGGTTAATTACGGAGTTAAACGAGTCGTATGGGGTGTCGTATTAAGTTCACTTGTATATTTTCTTTTCCAGGTTGTATTTACATCAAAACATCTTAATTTTTATAAGCTGAAAATAAATTTGAAGCACCAAGGTTTTAAACAGATGTTAAAATTAGCCATACCTTCTCTTATGACTACTTCGGTAATGCAAGTAAATATTATTATTTCTAATTCCGTTACAACAAATTTTTCCCAAGGAAGTGTTACAGCTTTAAATTTAGCAAGCAAAACATGGCAAATGCCATTAGGTATAATCGCCCAATCAATGGGAGTGGCAATGCTACCGGTTTTATCTTCTTTGTATGCCGTTAATAAAAAAGATGAATTTATACAAAAATTTAATAAGGCCGTACGTACAGTTTTAATGCTGTCAATTCCTTCGGCTTTTGCTATGGCTGTTTTAGCTAATCCGGTAATTCGTACTCTGTTTAAGTTTTCAGGAAAATTAACTGAAAACGATATTTCATTAACAGCAAGTATATTAGTTTTTTATTGTATTGCATTGGTTGCACAATCAATAAATACAATATTAAATCGTTCTTTTTTTTCCGTGCGCGACGCCATAACACCCTTAATATCAGGGATGATAGCTATTGGAGTTAACATAATTGCAGCTTTGGTATTTTATAAATATTCAAGCATGGGTGTAACAGGTATAGCTTTGGCATATTCTCTAGCGGCTTGTGTTAATATGGTGGTATTAACAGCGTCACTGCAAAGAAAAATGAATGTTTTAAAAAATAAAAGACAACTGTCTGTCGAATCATTCAAGATGATTATATCTTCGATGGTTATGGCCGCAGTATTACTTGCTTTTCAACAAAAAATATTACCTCTTATAATAAATATTCAAACTTTTTTTGATAGTAAAACTGTTCAAGTGTTAACTTTATTTATTGCAACCGCATTGGGTATATTTATTTACTTTTTATTAATGTTTTTATTTAAGTCTAAGGACATACGGGAATTTACAGAACGGTTTCATAAAAGGAATTCTTGATAAAAAATGACGAGTGAACTCGTCATTTTTCGATTATTAATATAGGAAACACTTGCCGAAGAAGACCCGCGGCCGCGTCCTCGGGCTTGGCATAAATTATATAAAAATACTTTTAAAAATTTATCTTATGATTCTACTGCAAAAACTTGGTTTTATTGCAGTAAAATCGTCCTATATAATTACTGTTACTATTCGACAAAAAATCAGCAAATAATACAGTAAACATAATTTTATGTATATACCTTGACTAAATACCGGTACAAGAGTATAATTATTAACAAGAACATTCGTTTTATAGAGGTGTGAATAATGATAGAAAAAAAGAAAGCTTTAGAGATGGCCTTATCTCAAATAGAAAAACAGTTTGGTAAAGGTTCCGTTATGAAGTTGGGAGAAAATGCCCGTCTAAATATTGAAACTATATCTACCGGATCGATCGGATTAGATATAGCATTAGGAGTCGGAGGTGTTCCAAGAGGGAGAATAGTTGAAATATACGGGCCCGAATCTTCGGGAAAAACAACAGTTGCCCTACATATGATTGCAGAAGCACAAAAAAATAACGGTGAGGCTGCTTTCATTGATGCCGAACATGCTTTAGATCCTCAATATGCCAAGGCTTTAGGAGTTGACACCGATAACTTAATTGTGGCACAACCTGACACCGGAGAACAGGCGTTAGAAATATGTGAAGCATTAGTTAGAAGCGGAGCTATAGATATAATTGTTGTGGATTCAGTCGCAGCATTGGTTCCAAAAGCTGAAATCGACGGTGAGATGGGTGACACACATGTAGGTCTTCAAGCCAGATTAATGTCTCAAGCATTAAGAAAATTAGCAGGTGTTATCAGTAAATCGCATACTACGGCAATTTTTATAAATCAATTAAGAGAAAAAGTGGGGATTATGTTTGGTAATCCTGAAGTGACTCCCGGAGGTAGAGCATTAAAGTTTTATGCATCTGTCAGAATGGATGTTCGCAAGGTTGATTCTTTAAAAAAAGATAATGATATAATAGGCAACAGGACCAGAGTAAAAATTGTTAAAAATAAAATCGCACCTCCCTTTAAACAAGCTGAGTTTGATATAATATACGGTCAAGGCATTTCAAAAGAAGGAGATTTATTGGATATAGCCGTCGAATTAGATATTGTAAAAAAGAGTGGTTCGTGGTTTTCATACGGTGAAGAGAGAATAGGTCAAGGACGAGAAAATGCAAAGCAATATATGAAAGATAATATTGATAAAGCAAAAGAAATTGAAGATAAAGTTAGAAAAAATTACGGTTTAATCAAAAATAGTGCCTGCGAAGGAGATCTTGTAAATGAAGTTAACGACAATTAAACGGAGCGATCCGGAAAAGATCGTCTATGAGTTTTTATTTATGGTGAGTATCATCGGTACACGCCGGTTCACAGTAAGTGATTATTACAGTAAAAATTTATTAATTGATAACGAAATAAATATAAACAATTAAAAAGGTGGTGAAATATCTGATTTAGTATCAGATCAAATATGAAAAAATATAAGCTTGAAGTATGTTGTAACTCATTGGAAGATGCTTTGAGGGCACAAGAGGCCGGCGTCGACAGGGTTGAATTGAATTCCAATATATTTTGGGGAGGATTGACACCATCAATAGGTACAGTACTACAATCTATAAAACAGGTAAGAATACCAAAAATTGCAATGTTAAGACCTCGAGGCGGTGGATTCTGCTATACCGATAAAGAGTTTGACGTGATGATTGCCGATGGTTTTGAATTCGTTAAAGCGGGTATTGACGGCTTGGTCTTTGGTATACTTACAGAAGAAGGAAAAATAGATTACGATAGGAATAAAAAACTTGTTGAACTTGCAGGCAATAAAGAAAGTGTATTCCATAGAGCCTTTGATGTTACCCCCGATCCGTTCGAAGCGATGGAAATGTTAATAGACATGGGTGTTACCAGAATATTGACATCCGGTCAACAAGATAATCTTTATGACGGTGTACCCTTATTAAAAGAATTGATTTGCAAGGCAAGCGGTAGGATTGAAATTTTACCGGCAGGAGCTTCTGTAATGAATGTAAATTATGTCTTAGACAATACGGGTGCTACTCAGATTCACATGGGTGCTTTTACAAGGGCAACTGACAATTCTAATAAAAACAATCCTTCTGTTACATTCGGTCTGGCGCTCTATCCACCGGAAAACAGTTATGAAATAGCGGATAAATGTGCAATAATAAATGTTAACAAAAAATTATGATAATAAAAAAGGGATTATATAATCCCTTTTTTATTATCCGCATTTTATTCATATTATCTAATATTTTCTTTTACCCATTTTGAAATATCTTCACCTACTTTTGTATCTACAGTTTTCTTTATGTTATATTCCTCGGGGGTAGAACGGGTATCTCCATACATAAAAAGATGATTTAGATTTTCATATAATATAAATGATGCTTTTTCATGGTTAGCCATTGTTTCTTCCCAAATCCTATAATTTTCAACCGATACTTGATAATCCCTGGTTCCCTGTAAAAATAAAACGGGAACATCAATATTTTTAACCAAATTAATAACATCATATTTATTTGCATACAACCAATATGCGGGATATACACCATATATTTTTCTAGGGTTAACATTATCACCTTCCTTTAGATTTCTCACTCTTTTCGTCATATTTTGATAACGTGCCAAAATAAATTTTTCCGCAAAAGATATCTTTCCGTCCAGATTCATTATATAACGGTATTGTTGATATATTAAATCTTCAAGGTTATAAGCGTTTGCAGCCATCATTATATACCCGGCGCTATTCTCCGTATATTCCGCTATTTTTGGTATAAAGTATCCCGCTATGCTATGTCCCGCTATAAATATATTGGCAGGATCTATCTCGGCAAGAGTTAACGCATCTTGAAACACTGCCACAGCGTCTTGAATGATTTCTTCATAGGGTGTAAAGTTTTGGATATCGCTACCTATATCTGCCAAATATTCATATGCTCTATTATTATATCGTAAAACCGCAATTCCCAATCGGTTCAATTGATCTGCCAAATCTTTGAATGGAGTACACACACCTATGGTTTCATCCATATCGTTAGGTCCCGAACCCGGAACCAAGATAACCAGAGGGAAAGGACCTTCGGAATCACGAGGAACCGATAACAAACCGGTCAAAGGAAATTCCTCCGTACCTACGGTTAATAAAGTTTCATTATCTGCTATTGTTCTTCCTCCTAAATCGGATAAATCGGTATCATCAATATTTCCTTCCACTACTCCATACTCCAATCCCATGATGCTATTGTTCATATCATAAATTACATTTATTATTATCTGCTCTTTCTCATGTTGCACTATAAATGAAACTGTCGTTCTTTGCGCTTCTGTATGTGAATCCCGACGCAAAATTTCAACAGGATTACCGTAATCGTTTATAAGGTCGGACCATAAATTATTAAATACACGACCACTCAAAGAAAATTTTAACTTTCTTTCAAATTGAAAATTCCTATAAGCATTATCATAATTGCCCGCATTCAATTCGTTGATTAACCTAAGAGCATTGTCTTCTACCGACTCTGTTACTATAGGACGGTTTGTACATGAAGATAATACCAAAGTAATTAACAGACTAAATATTAATAAAATATGTTTTTTTATCATAGTGCATCTCCGTTAGTTTTATCTTTTAATTATATCACAGGACTTGTAAACCTGCAAAGGTACAAAACAGTACCGGAAGTCACATCAATATATCCTAATCAATCTAAAACTTTATTGAAGGTTTGTACAAAACCATTATGTAAAATGACATATTTTATATGAAGTTAAAATATATATACAACACAATACAATTATATGTTAAGAGGAACCCATATGCATGATGTGTTTGAAAAAGATGTACCATATATATTGGAAAAGAAAAGAGAACTCAGATTTTTAAATAAAATGTGGGGAAAGATACTGTGTTGTTTTTTAATTTTCATGACTATCTATACTATTAAACTAATAAATAACGAATCTTCAAACAAAGTTATGGTTGTTATTCAACAACAATATAGCGCCGATTACCAAAACCAAGTAGAAGCGGTGTTCAAATTAAAATCAACCGGAAGTGCGGAATCAGTCTTTAAAAAAAATGAAGGCAAACCCGGGGCAATGTCTATCATATTACCGGTAAACGGCAAGATTATAACATACGGTAAATTTGAAAATCATCCCATTAACGGATATGCTTTGAATAAACCGGGAGTTGATATAATAGTAGTTATGCATTCATCAGTTATCGCTTGTTACGACGGCACTGTAGTAGAAACGGGATATAACAAAATTTACGGAAATTATGTCATTTTAAATCATGATTTAAATATTTACAGCCTTTACGCTTTTTTAGATGAAATTAATGTTGCTACAGGGAAGCAGTGTCAAAGAGGATCAATTTTAGGAGCAGTCAGAACAAACAGTTATGTCCCGACAAAGTTAGTCCGGTTTGAGTTATGGATTAACGGAGCAGGAGTAAATCCTGTAAGTATGTTAGGTTGATATATGGCAGGATTAAAACGCTTTTTATTCATTAATATACGTAACAAATATAAAATATCTGTTTTTTTACCGGTTTTTATGTTGTGTATGCTTATTACCGGTAATCTTTTTCAATATATGGTATTTATGTTTTTTGCCTTTCTTCACGAATTGGCACATATATTAACAGCTTTAAAATTTAAAGCACAATTTAAATCTCTTGCCATTTATGCTGCAGGGTTCAGTGCATCTATGGATCTATACGACTTAGACCAATACTATATGTTTTTTGTTTATATTGCCGGCATAATGACAAATATGACATTTAGTGTTATTTTTATTATAATAAAAATTGCAACCGGTTCCGGTAATCTCCTTATAAATAATATAATAATGATGAACACATTAATGTTTATTACAAACATTTTACCTGTTAAACCTTTAGACGGGAGTTATATAGTAAGGTTAATACTACAGCGTTTTACCGGATATGTTAAAAGCGATAAAATAGTAACCGGTATCACTATATTTTTATTACCTGTGTTATTCGCATTAAGTCTTATTCAAATTGCTTCTCATTTACTAAACATAAGCTTATTGCTTATTTCCACTTATATATTTCTTAGTTACAACCAAGTTGATTGCGAGGTTTTTTATATGATTTTCAGAAAATATCAAAGTAAAATCAAAAAAATTGAAACAGGAGAAGCTTACGAAGTACGTGAGATGATTGTAAACGAAAAAACTTCAATTTATGATGTATATAAAAAATTAGATAAAGACAAATATCACCTGATAAAGGTTTGTGATCATCGATTTAAAATTTTAAAAACGGTAACCGAAAAAAATGTCATTGACAACATTATGAATGGTAATGGAAATGAATTGATAGGAAACGTCACTTAAGCGGCTTAACAGTATTTAAGCATATAAAGGTAATATTTCCAGCTGTCCGTTATATGGCTTAAGTATCAACGGCATTTTATCTCTGTATTTATTAAAGATTCTATTGTCAAGCCATAGCTCTAAATGACTTTCTTCTAAAACCGCCGGCATCCTGTCGTGAATAGTTGATACTTGAAAATTTGCAGGTGTAGTTATTATTGTAAAACAAAGTATTTTACCTTTATCTCTATGGATAAATTCATCATATAAGCCTGCCATATACATTGTACTCCCACCTGAAATTTTAATCAGGTTCTTTATTTTTCCGGATTCTGTTTTTTTCCATTCAAAAAAACCTACAGCCGGAATGACACAACGCTTGAATTCCAAACACTTTTTGAAGGTTCTTTTTGTTTCTATAGATTCACTTCTCGCATTTATTATTTTTTGAGAACTCTCCGGTTTTAACGGAAACCCCCAATTCATAATTTGTAATGAGCGTTGCTGCGTATCGGAAGAGGGAACAACCAAAGCTGTATTTCCCGGATAAATCTCACCTTTTGGTAAAACATTCTCCGGAACATCTAAAACGGAAATACCCGCTTTTAAACTTTTGGCTATACGTCTTAAAACCTCTTTATATTCTTCAAATTCATCGGGAGTAAAAAACACAAATCTGCCACACATAAAATAACCTCTCAATATAAATTTTGTTATAGTATACTCGTCATCATGGGATAATCGTCATAAACGCCTCCGTTGATGTGTGCTACGCCGGAATGTAGAAACACTCCTCTTTTAATAGCGTCATTTCCGTATTTTACGCGGATTGCATCCACACTTTTATCCAATTCGGAAATCTTATCGGCTTTGTTTTGGTCGGTTATGGAAAGCTGCGTAAAGCATGCATCCGAAAGACAACTCAATCTTACGCCGAACATACGTAACGGTTGACCCTTCCACATTTCAAGAAACAACCGGCAGGCCCAATCGTATATGTCATTGGTTGAATCCGTTGGGACTTGGATCTTATGCTGGTGAGACCATGAACCGAACAAATTATTTCGTAGAAAAACACAAATGACCTGAGCCTTCATGTTTTCCATTCTGAGGCGCATACCGGTCATTTCGCTAAGCGAAAGCAAGAACAGTTTCGCGGTTTCATAATCTTTTACATCGAAGGCTGTGGTGGTAGCGTTACCTATCCCTTTCACATCACGGCGATCCGGCGAAACGTCTGAATAATCAATCCCGTTGGCATAATCCCACAGTACGTTACCGAAAGACTTAAAATAAACCCTCAGAAGATCCTTATCGGTGTTAGCCAATTGCCCAATGGTAATTATACCATGCTTGTATAATTTCAGGCAAGTGCGAACACCTACCATGAACATGTCACAGACAGGCATAGGCCACATTTTATTTTGAATTTCACCTGAAAACAAAGTATGAACTTTATCGGGTTTTTCAAATTCAGATGCGGTTTTCGCCAGTAGTTTGTTTTCCGATACTCCTATATTCACCGTAAAACCCAGTTCGTCCCTAATTCGATCCTTTAATAATGTTGCAGTTTTGACAGCTTCTTCAGCTGTCAATCCGTAACCTGTCATGTCGACAAAGCACTCATCCACACTATACCGTTCGACTTGTGGTGAATATTCGCGTAAAAGTGACATTAATGCGTTTGAACACTGTATATACAATGCATAATCCGGTGGAACAATAACAAGACCCGGGCACTTTGAACGAGCTTCAAAAACCGTTTGCCCGGTATTGATCCCCGCTTTCTTCGCCGGAACGGATTTAGCCAGAATTATACCATGACGTTGCTTCACACTACCTCCTATAGCCGAAGGTATATTGCGTAGATCCTGCGAATCTCCATGTTGCAGCCTACGAACCGCTTCCCATGACAAAAATGCCGAATTACAATCTATATGAAATATTACACGTTTACTCATAATTACTCCCTGCAAATGTCTGTACGCATATTATAGTCGAACTGATGTTTATTTTCAAGAATCAAATATTACCAACTGTTACAAATCCCTTGCAGGAAAAATTTGAAAAGCAATTTTGTTTTAAAATCAAGTTTTAAAAATGTATCCTATATCATAACTTAAAATATGACCCGTGGCCGCATCGAGCGTCCCCGGGCCGGCGTACATTTTTAAAATCAAGTTTTAAAAATGTATCCTATATCATAACTTAAAATATGACCCGTGGCCGCATCGAGCGTCCCCGGGCCGGCGTACATTTTTAAAATCAAGTT
>CAZJOD010000110.1:6950-12898 GCA_964547525.1 uncultured Clostridiaceae bacterium | reverse complement strand
AAGAGAATCCGGACAGATATGTGACTTTTATGGACATCCAAGGGATAGAAGACTTTTTCGGAGATATGGACTTTAAAGTGGCCGGAACCAAAAAAGGAATCACATCAATTCAAGTGGATATAAAAGTTGACGGTTTAACTTACGATATAATAAAAGAAGCTTTCGATATCACCAAGCAAGGAAGAGAATATATACTTGAAGAATTAATACTCAAGACCATTGAAAAGCCAAGGGAACAACTCTCTAAATATGCACCCAAAACTTTTAAAACCAAAATCGATCCTGATAAGATCAGAGAAGTTATCGGACCGGGTGGCAAAGTTATTAACAAGATCATTGATGAAACCGGCGTTAAGATCGATATCAACGATGACGGTCAGGTTTATGTATATACCGATAACGAAGAAATGGGACGCAAAGCCATCTCGATAGTGGAAGGTATAGCGAATGATCCGGAAGTTGGCGCTGTATATATGGGTAAAGTCGTGAGGATAATGAATTTCGGTGCATTTGTGGAATTCTTACCCGGTAAGGAAGGTCTTGTGCATATATCCAAATTGGATTTTGCCAGAGTCAATAAAGTGGAAGATGTTGTTAATATTGGCGATGAGATATTAGTTAAAATAATTGAAATTGACAAACAAGGGCGTATAAACTTATCTCGTAAAGACGCTTTGAAGGACAGAGAAAAGAGCGTTAATAACCGGGATGAAGCCGAATAATAAAAATAAAAAAAAGACCGCAGAAGAACCTGCGGTCTTTATTAAAAGCACGAGAATATGACGTGAAAATAAGGTTAGAATAAATAAGACATAAAAAATTGGGAGGCGTTATGGACGGAAAGATAACATTGGAAAACGGATTGCGTATAGTATACGAAAAAATGCCGTATGTCAGTTCGATTAGCACCGGTGTTTGGGTGGGCGCCGGTTCCCGTTATGAAAATGATAATGAACGGGGAATTTCTCATCTGATTGAACATATGCTGTTCAAAGGTACAAAAAATAGAACCGGTAAACAAATCGCCGAAGTAATTGATAATGTCGGTGGTCAGATAAATGCTTTTACAGGCAAGGAAGTAACTTGCTATTATACAAAAACACTAGACACTCATCTGGATTTATCGCTAGACCTGTTATCCGATATGCTTTTTAATTCTCTATTTAAAGAAGAGGATTTAAATATTGAAAAAAATGTAGTTTTAGAAGAAATAAACCTGTATAACGATTCCCCGGAAGAGTTGATACACGATATAATTCAACAAACCGTGTGGCCGAACGGTTCGCTAGGAATGAGTGTTTTAGGCACACCTGACGTTTTGAATAAAATAGGACCGTCAGAAATTCGAGATTATATGAAGAGGATGTATTATCCTGATAATTGTGTTATATCTATAGCAGGAAATATCAACGAAGATATTTTGAAAGATAAGGTTTTACAATATTTCGGGTCTTGGCCGGAAACGTCACCTGCAAAAACGGAATGTGAGACCACTAAATTTGATCCTGCAGAAAAAAGAATAAAAAAGGATACCGAACAAGTCCATTTTTGTGCGGCTTATAAAGGAATACCTGCAGGGTCTGAAGATATATATCCTGTAATGTTGATAAATAATATTTTAGGCGGTGGAATGAGCTCAAAGCTGTTTCAAAAAATAAGGGAGCAATACGGATTGGTTTATACTATTTATTCGTATCCGGTATTTTATAAAAACGAAGGTATATTTGTAATATATGCAGGTATGAATCCCGGTAATCTAAAGCAGACAATCGATTTGATGGATAGTGAAATAAAAGGGATGGTTTCCGAAGAAATTACCGATGACGCATTTGAAAAAGCCAAAGAGCAGCTAAAAGGCGGATATATTATTTCGCAAGAAAGCACCGGTGCACGAATGAATTCCATCGGTAAAGCCGAGTTGTTATACGGCCATGTCAGAACAAAAGAAGAAATAACACAAAAGATAATGTCAATAACAAGAGAAGAAGTGTTAAAATTTATTGATCTGTTATTAAATAACAAAGATAGAGGATTCGCATACATCGGGAAAATATAAAATAAAGATTACACTGCAATAACTAACTTACCGTGAACGGCGGTGAAATCAATACGGTTTGGTTTGGATTTTCAATGACGCAGTATAAGAAAATAATAACATGGTTTTTGTGCGACCACTTATAATATAAAAAATTCTATAGTATGAACAAAAAAGGGTTACACCCTTTTTTTTATGCCTTTTTTTATGGAATTGAAGGTTTTTCTCACAACTGACGATGAGAATACATAATATATAAGGCGAGATATTTTATGTATACCGAACAGGATGATGAATGAATATGAAACAAAAAAAGAAAATTGGATTTATCGGTGGGGATAAAAGAATCACCTGCCTACATGATATGATTAAAAATGAAGGATATGATACAAAAACATATTTGACGGATTGTAACGATAATTCGGACCAATTGCCCAAGTGCTTTGAGGAAGAGATTATTATAGGACCTGTACCTTTAGTTAAACCGTTTCCTTACCTGAATGCGAAAAACGGAGTCAGAGAAAATATTTTTGAAATTATAGAAAGAATGAAACCGGGTGGTATATTTGCAGCCGGGGTAATTCCGGATCAACTGATACGAGCGGCATCGGAACGAGAAATAGCAATTTTTGATTATGCCGAAAGTGAAGAATTTCAAATACTAAATGCACGGCTAACAGCTGAAGGTGCCGTAAAAATTGCATTGGATAACGGTAAGAGATCATTATGTGATTCACATGTGTTAATTATAGGATACGGTAGAATCGGAAAGGCGTTATGCAACACTTTAAGTGGTTTTCACTGCAAGTTAACAATTACCGCCAGAAAAACAAGTGATTTGTCGTATATTACTATTAACGGTCTGGATGGATTACATACCGATGACATACATAAGGTGGTAGGTTTGTTCGATATTATAATCAATACTGTTCCCGCACCTGTAATAACCAAAGAAGTTTTGGACCGGGTAAAAAGTGATGTGCTTATTATAGATTTGGCGTCACTGCCCGGAGGTACCGATTTCGATTATGCAAAGAGTAAAGGTATAAAATATGATCATGCTCTGAGCATTCCTGGCAAATTTTTCTTTTATTCGGCATCATCGGTTATATATAAGATTTTACATAACATACTGGAAATTGGAGTGTGAAGGACGTGTTAAATGAATTAAAAGTAGGCTATGCCATAACCGGGTCGTGTTGTACTATCGCCGAAATAATTCCTGTTATAAGGAATTTGGTTGATAATGGGTGCGAAGTTTTACCGATATTGTCTGAGGTTACTGCAACCACTGATACCAGGTTTACTAATGCAAAGGAATTGGTGACAACCTTGGAAGGTATATGCGGTAAAAAAGTAATTGCATCAATTACAGACGCCGAACCTATCGGACCTAAAAAAATGATTGATATATTGGTTATAATGCCTTGTACCGGAAATACTTTGGCAAAACTTGCAAATGCGGTTACCGATACATCGGTTACGATGGCGGCTAAGGCACACCTGAGAAATGACGGCCCGATAGTTATAGGAATATCAACCAATGACGGTTTAGGAGCTAATTTTAAAAATATCGGATTATTGATGAATATGAAAAACGTATTTTTCGTTCCTTTTAAACAGGATGCTCCTCACGGAAAGAAAAATTCGTTGGTGGCGGATTTCAACCTCATAATTCCCACCATTTTATCGGCTATGGAAAATAAACAGTATCAACCGGTAATTATGTGACTTTATTTAAAACCGACAGGTGATTGTATAATGAAGGATAAAAAAAATATATATTTTGATAATGCGGCTACAACTTTTCCGAAACCTGAATGTGTTATAAATGAAATGATTTCATGTATGAAGAATTATTGTGCAAACCCGGGAAGAAGCGGTCACAAGCTTGCAATGAGGTCAAACAAAGCAGTATATGACGCTCGTTGTGAAATTGCAGGATTTTTTAATGCTCCTGATCCGTTGCATGTAATATTCACAAAAAATGCTACAGAGTCATTGAATATAGTAGCTAACACTTTGGCGGAAATTGGCGGACACATAATAATTACCGCATATGAACATAACTCTGTTATTAGAGCGTTGTACAGATTTTGTAAAATTGATAAACTACGTTATGATATCATAGTTCCGAACGAGACGGGATGTATAGATCCGGTTGATATTGAAAACAGCATAGAGAAAGACACAATTGCTGTGCTTGTGTCTCTTGCATCGAATATTACCGGATATATACTTCCTGTTAAACAGATCGGAGAGATTTGTAAAAAACATAATATTATATATGCTATCGACGTATCTCAAGGCGCCGGTACAATTAGACCGGATATGATTGATAATAATGTTAATATCATTGCAGGAACAGGACATAAGGACTTATACGGACCGCAGGGAACCGGATTTATTTGTACCGACGGTTTCCAACCGGCCCCTCTTTTATACGGAGGAACGGGCACCGACAGCATGTCGTCCGATCCTCCCGTTATAATACCCGAAATGCTCGAAGCCGGCACTCTTAATTTACCCGGAATCGTGGGATTGGCAGAGGGTATAAAATTCATAAAAAAAATCGGTAATCAAAAAATAATCAGACACAAGCAAGCATTAATAAACTATATGTCTTACGGTTTAGAAAATATAAAAAAGATAACAAGCTATATACCCGATTTTAATTGTGGAATAGTTGCCATAGATATTGCTGATATGGATTCCCAAGAAGCGGTTCAAATATTAAGCGAAAAATATGGTATATGCACGAGGGGAGGTTTTCATTGTTCTCCTAATGTTCATAGGTTTTTAAAAACCGATGGTAAAGGTTTGATAAGGTTTAGCTTTGGTATTTTCAACGATAGAAACGAAATAGATTATACTTTGAACGCTCTGGAGTTTTTAAAGATCGATTAATTGATTTTGAAAATATATAAATTTCAATTGGTTGTTATATATAAAAAACGGATGTTTATGATATAATAATGTTGTTTATTCCTCATATCAAAGGATATCCTAAGATATGAAGGGAAAAGTTTTCACAGTAATACCTGAAGAAAAGATTAATCTAACCTTAAGGAGGTCTGTAAAATGACAAAAAAAACTTTATTAGTAGCAAGAACAGGGATAGTTATCGCATTGGCGGTGGTTATACAGTTGTTCGGAGGAACTGTTTTAGCGGTAATGGGGACTAACAAACAATTTGTTATCGGTTCTTTAATCAATGCGTGTTTATTGGTGGCCACAGCTTCAGGAGGCTTGGCAGGCGGTGCGATAGTCAGTTTTGTAACGCCGTTGATTGCGGCGTTTACCGGTCAAGCAGCCGTTGCAGCATTTATATTACCGTTTTCACCCGTTATAGGACTTGGTAATTTTGCCTTGGTATTTTTCTTTTGGCTCTTTACTCGTAAAAATAAAAGCTTATTGAACTCATATATCGGGATCGGTATGGGAGCCATAGTTAAATTTTGTATTTTATTTATTGGTGTTCATATAGGCTTAAGCTTGATATCTATAGCTGAACCTCTACAGGTGGCTATTAAATTTATGTTCAGTTGGCCGCAGCTTGTTACGGCGGTTATTGGAGGTTTAGTGGCTACGGCAATTATAACAAAAGCTTGGCTAGGTAGTGTCGACCGTAATGAAGGTTGAACTTACATAACTTTTTTAAATTATTAAAGGTTCTACTGCAAAAACTTAATTTTATTGCAAAAAACCAACCAACATTGAACCGGAGTTGCAAAATCAATTTGTGAAGGTATTTTTAATCACAAACAGCCGTTTTAGTGACATCTGTGTACTGATGTTCACCGCAAGAGTGTTATCGCAGTAAAATCATTGAAAAAATTTAAATAAAAATCCTAAAAATCCAAAATTGAATTTAATTCAGTTTGTACATTGACATATATACCGGATATGGTAT
>CAZJOD010000110.1:0-6940 GCA_964547525.1 uncultured Clostridiaceae bacterium | reverse complement strand
TTTCCATGACTTTTGCACATGGTGCTACACAAGCAGGTTAAAAACGGACATTTAAGTCTATTGGGTAATGAGAATTTGTCTTTCAATCCAAAAATATAGAGAAAGACGAATATTATTGTTTATGTATATACAATGGTTGCGAAGGGTTATATTACATTTGCAGCTGTTTTTTATTAAATGTACTAATTATTATCTTATGAGATAAGTCCGGTATGTGTCTAATATACCGGGCTTGGGATAAATTTTTAAAGGTACTTTTTAAAAATTTATCCATTTATAAAACAGGCCGTTTTAAAAAATCCGGTCGGTTTAGAAAACGGAGGGAAACATGAAAAAAGCTGTTATGTACGGAGCTGGCAACATTGGTAGGGGTTTTATAGGGCAATTATTCAGTGAATCCGGGTACAATACTGTTTTTATCGATATTGCAAAAGAGACTGTCGACAGATTGAATGAAGATGGTTGTTATCCGGTAAAAATCGCCAGGCGTGAAGGTTACAGCGAGATTATCATAAAGAATGTACAAGCTGTATACGGACTTGATGAAAACAGTGTTATTGCACAAATAGCCGAAGCGGATATTATGGCTACGGCTGTAGGTGTGAATGTGTTACCTAAAATTGCAGGTGTTGTATCAAAAGGAATTTTAAAAAGGTATGTTTGCTGCAAAGATAAACCTTTGAATATAATAATATGTGAAAATTTACTGGATGCCAACCTGTATTTTGAAAAGTTATTAAAAGAAAGATTGCCAACGGAAATTTACGAATGGTTTAATTCGAATATAGGACTTGTGGAAGCGTCTATAGGTAGAATGGTACCTGTTATGACCGAAGAAATGAAAGGGGATAACCCTTTAAGAGTGTATGTGGAAGAATATGATGTATTACCGGTTGATAAAAAAGGTTTCAGAGGTGATATACCTAAAATAAAAAATATGGTTCCCTACCAACCGTTTGATTTTTATATTCAACGTAAGCTTTATATGCATAATATGGCACATGCATTGACAGCTTATTTGGGTAAGTATAAAAAATATAATTATATATGGGAAGCATGTTCCGATCCGGTTATTAAGGTATTCGTACTTCGTGCTTTGACAGAATCTGCACTGGCGATGTCATATGAACACAAAGAAGATATTAAATCACTGGTTGACCATACCCAAGATCTTATTTTCAGATTTCAAAATCCGTCGCTAGGAGACACTGTTGATAGGGTTGGTAAGGATACTAAGAGAAAATTAGCATATGGAGATAGAATGTCGGGCTCGATTGATTTATGTATTAAAAACGGGATATTACCAATAAATATATGTGTAGGACTTGCGGCGGGTTTCATATTTCAAAGTGAAGGTGATCCGAGATCGGAAGAAATTATAAGGCTTGTAAGTGAAAAAGGTATTGATTATGTCATCACCTCATTATGCAACATAAAGAAAGAAAGCGAAGTGTTTTCTATTATAATTAAATTTTATTCTCTGTTTATGCAAGGGATAGATTTGGAAATAATTATGGAAATTGCTGAAAACATGAAAAATAAGTGGATAAAAAGTAAAATAGACTATATTTAGGTTGACAAAATATGCCATAAAACGACAATATACGTACTTTCTTCGACAATATTTATTATGTAAACTGATGACTACAGGCTATAATATTAAATGTCATCGAATTTTGTCGATACTTTTTTATTTATTATACTGAGAAATACATTATAATGTATATAGGGCCAATGTAAACCATATATATAGTGGTTTAAGGGGTATCGGTATGATAGATGGGAGGATATTTTTATGAAAAACGTAGTTGTTGGAAAGGAATCAATAATCTGTGAGGATGCAAATTGTTATACACTTGAATATTGTATTCTGTTAACGAATGGTGGTGAAGGTTGTAATGATGAGGTTTGTCCCATGTATGGTTTCGAGGTAAAAAAGATGGCCGGTGGTAGTATATTGGAAACTGTAAAAATCGAAAAATTTACGTATGATGAAAAAGAGATTAGAAAGTTAGTTTCATTATTAAGGAAAAATATTGTTACACCCGTAACTGTATACGATGTAATTGAAGACTTAAAATCTGCATAATATATATTTTTCTACAACTTTATAAGCAACGGAATTTTACCTGTCCGTTGCTTTTTAAGTTCAAAAATTCTTATAAAATTCTATAGCATAAAATTTATTTTATTGCAATCAAACTCTTGCATTAATTGTTATATATTTATACCGCCGCTTAATAGTTTATACACATAATTTTACCATGAAAATTATAATAATATTAAAGGGATATATATATTTTTATTGAAATTATATATATGATATATTCGAAAGGTAGGTGAAAACGCCGTTTTGCGTAAATCGTAGCATATTCGGTATGCCACGATTTAATGACGGTTTGAATGAACTTAAGAGAAGAACGGGAAGCATTCGAAAAAGAATATCTATCAAAATTTGCAACTTTAAGTAAAAATACACGTGGAAGATTAAATGACATTGAAAAAAAGTGCGAAATAAGAACAGAATTTCAAAGAGATAGGGACAGAATTTTATATAGTAAGTCTTTTCGTAGATTAAAGCATAAAACGCAGGTTTTCATTTCGCCGGAAGGAGATCATTATAGAACCAGATTGACACACACACTAGAAGTTTCCCAAATTTCACGTACAATTGCACGAAGTTTAAAGTTGAACGAAGACTTAACCGAAGCCATATCATTAGGACATGATTTGGGTCATACACCTTTTGGGCATGCGGGTGAAAGAGTTTTAAATGCGGTGTGTCCTTTAGGATTTATGCATAACGAGCAAAGTTTAAGAACGGTGGATCTTTTGGATTCCGGGAAAGGTCTCAACTTGACAATGGAAGTACGTGACGGCATCTTAAATCATACAGGGGATAAAATACCTTTTACTCTTGAAGGTCGGATAGTACGTTTAGCCGACAGGATCGCATATATAAATCATGATATAGACGATGCTATAAGGGGTGAAGTAATAAAAGAAAGTGATTTACCGGGTGATTGTGTATGTATTTTCGGATCTTCCATAGGTGAAAGGATTGACTCTATGGTTAAGAATATAGTCGCACATAGTATGTATACCGATAACATAGTTATGAGTAAAGAATTCGGTGATGCAATGGATAAGCTCAGGTGTTTTATGTTCGATAACGTATATATAGGATCAATAGCTAAAAGAGAAGAGAAAAAGGCTGAAAATATGCTGGAATTACTATATGATTTTTTTAACAAGAACTTTCATTACGTTCAAGAAGAATACATACACCTGGAAAAAGAGGGTATAAAGGATAGAATCATTTGTGATTATATATCCGGAATGACAGATCGATATGCTGTTAAAATGTTTGAAAAATACTTTATTCCAAGATATTGGATGAGTATTGACGTATAAAACCGGTAAAAAATGTGAATAAAAAAATAGAACAATATTTTTTAAATATTGTGAAGGATAACACAAATGTTTGTCGAATTATATTTATTCAGTAATATCGATATAACTGAAAAAATGTATGGAGAAACAAATGAACGATGATTTTCTGAATAAAATTGACATTGTGGATATTATATCAGATTATACACCCCTGAAAAGGCAAGGCAATGAATATATCGGATTATGCCCTTTTCATAATGAGAAAACACCGTCATTTCATGTAAGCCGGGACAAGCAGGCGTATTATTGTTTTGGATGTAAAAGAGGGGGGAATGTAATTACATTTATTCGATCCAAAGAAGGGTTGGATTATTATGACGCATTAAAATATTTGTCTGATAAAACAGGAGTGGAGCTACCTGAAAATGACAAGTATAAAAATAGTGAAAAGATTAAATGGCAAAATAAAACCATTGAAATAAATACTGTGGCGGCAAAGTACTTTCATAGTACTTTAAAAATCGGAGAAGAAGCGCTGGAGTATTTAAAAAAACGTAAAATTTCTCCGAATACTGTAAAAAAATTCGGCTTAGGGTACGCACCGGATATGTGGGACGGTTTGATAAAGCATTTAACTTCAAAAGGATACACCGAAAAAGATATACTTACAGCCGGTTTGGCAATAAAAACACAAAAAGGGGGGTTCATTGACAGGTTTAGAAAAAGGTTAATGTTTCCTATTTTCGATGTAAGGGGGAATGTAATTGCTTTCGGAGGAAGAGTATTGGATGACGGATTACCTAAGTATATGAATTCACCGGAAACGGTTTGTTATAAAAAGAAAGATAACTTATATGCATTAAATTATGCAAGGAAATCGGAACAAGACAATATCGTGATTGTTGAAGGTTATATGGATGCGGTTATGTTATATCAAGCCGGGATAGATAATGTAGTAGCTTCCCTGGGAACCGCACTCACCGAAAGACAAGCAATGTTATTAAAGAGGTATACCAAGGATGTAGTCATATGCTACGACTCTGACATGGCCGGGCAAATCGCTACATTAAAAGGAATGGATATTTTAGCTGATAAAGGATGTAATATTAGAGTAATTACCATCCCGTCAGGAAAAGATCCGGATGAATATATAAAAAGTAACGGACCGGCTGCTTTCAGACAATTGATAGACAGGGCTGATTCACTGGTCGAGTATAAGGTGGGGATTTATAAAAAGCAATGTGATATGGATACAATGTCCGGGAAAGTAAGCTTTCTAAATATGATTGCCGAAGCACTTTCAAAAATAGATAATAAGGTAGAAGTGGAGATGTATTCAAGGAAAATAGCGGAAGATTATGGAATATCTACTGAGGCAATACTTTCTGAAGTATATAAAAACGAAAAAACGGTTAAAACGACGGATACAAGGGTTGCATACGACAACATCGTAGATAAAGCAAGCAATGGCGACGAATCTGTAGAAAATGAACGTCGCATATTGATTTTGCTTTCTTTAGATAATGATTACATACCGATTTTTGATAAAACGGAAGGAGATTCCTTTTTTGAAGATAATGATAATTTATTAATTTATAAAGAAATGAAAAAGAATTATAAAGATAGTTTGCAAACAAAGCCTGCAGTTTTGATGCAAATGGTAGATGAAGTGAAAGCGGCTGCATTTGCAGGTATTTTGCAAAATACCCACTTTGAAACTAAAGATTTAATAGGAAAAGCTATAAATGAAATGATCTTGAAAAATAAATTAAGGTTAAACAAAAAAAGGCGTGAAGAAATACTTACGGCAATTAAAAATACCGATAGTGCAGAAGAGAAAGAAAAGCTAAAAAAAGAATTTGTAAAAGTAAACCATGAACTGAAAAATTTAAAGAGATAATAAGCGTATAGATAGCGAATTATTTTCTGAAAATATAAATGAAAATTCATTATAAAGTTAGATAACGAATAGATATGAAAGAACACCGGAGGGATTAATATGGTAAATACGGATAAGAAAAATATTTTAAGCGATTTAATTGAAAAGGGGAAAATTAACGGGAAATTAACCGATCAAGATATTATTAATGCATATGAAGAAGTTGAGATTTCACCTGAAGAAATTGTTGAAGTATATGAAATCATCGAGAAAGCGGGGATCGCTTTAGACGGTGAAGTTGAACCTGATGATATTGACGATCATGAAACTGAAGACTTCGATTTAAGTATACCTGAGGGTATCAGTATTGACGACCCTGTAAGGATGTACCTTAAAGAAATTGGTAAGGTAAACCTTCTTTCAGCCGATGATGAAATAGATTTGGCAAAAGGCATGGAAAAAGGAGATGAAGATTGCAAAAAGAAATTGGCAGAAGCCAATTTAAGATTGGTTGTAAGTATTGCAAAAAGATATGTCGGCCGTGGTATGCAATTTCTAGACCTTATCCAAGAAGGAAATTTAGGTCTTATTAAAGCTGTAGAAAAATTTGATTATAGAAAAGGATATAAATTCAGCACATATGCAACTTGGTGGATTAGACAAGCAATAACAAGAGCCATAGCGGATCAAGCGAGAACCATACGCATACCTGTACATATGGTGGAAACAATTAACAAATTAATACGGGTGTCACGACAACTTGTACAGGAGTTAGGAAGAGATCCGAAGCCGGAAGAGATTGCGGAAGAAATGAATATTCCTGTTGAAAAGGTCAGGGAAATAATGAAAATATCGCAAGAACCGGTATCGTTAGAAACACCTATAGGTGAGGAAGAAGACAGTCACTTGGGAGATTTTATACCTGATGACGACGCGCCTGCACCTGCAGAAGCTGCGGCTCATATATTATTAAAAGAGCAATTGAATGATGTACTGGATACTTTGACTACACGCGAAGAAAAAGTGCTGCGTCTACGCTTCGGACTCGATGACGGTAGAGCAAGAACGCTAGAAGAGGTAGGCAGAGAATTTAGGGTAACAAGAGAAAGAATCCGACAAATTGAAGCAAAGGCATTAAGAAAGTTAAGGCATCCCAGCAGAAGCAAAAAGCTAAAAGACTACCTTGATTAAAAACAAGATGATTTTAAAAATAAGGATTTTACTGTAATAAATAACTTACTGTTGAACCGGAGTGTTTCGATTTGTTATTGAAAATACCTTCATCTTCAACCCCGGTTCAGCTAGTATGTATATCTTATGGAAATATATAAAAATATGTAATAAAAAATTAAAAAAAATTTAAAAAAATTAAAAAAAACTCTTGACCTTAACGCACTTCATCAGTATAATGTAATCTGTGCCTTAAAAAAAGGTAAGTTGATCCTCAATAGCTCAGCAGGTAGAGCATGCGGCTGTTAACCGCAGGGTCGTAGGTTCGAGTCCTACTTGGGGAGCCATGAGGGCCTTTAGCTCAGTTGGTTAGAGCAACCGGCTCATAACCGGTCGGTCCGGGGTTCGAGTCCCTGAAGGCCCACCACACCAAGTCGCCTGGTATGGCCCGGTAGTTCAGATGGTTAGAACGCCAGCCTGTCACGCTGGAGGTCGAGG
>CAZJOD010000109.1:0-13066 GCA_964547525.1 uncultured Clostridiaceae bacterium | reverse complement strand
CGCTCGGTTATTTATGCGGTTATGACCTGTTTATTATTATGTAAAAGGTTGATTGCGATCAATATATAAAGTTATGATTTTTTGCTCTTTATAATCGGTTCCAAACGATATACTATATCCGCCTTTTGGTATACAGATGAAGAGTGGGTTACGATTATTACACATTTGTTTTCTTCTATCGCCAACTTTTTTAATATATTGACTACATCCGCTTCTGTTTGTTCGTCAAGATTTCCGGTAGGTTCATCGGCAAGTATTATCTTCGGATCATAAGATAACGCTCTGGCGATCGCTACACGTTGCTGCTCGCCGCCGGATAACTTCAATACACGTCTATTGGCCTTAACCTCATCCAATCCTACTTTATCTAACACTTCCAATGCATGCCGGACTTTATTTTTTATATTCATTCCGGATACATCCATTGATAATATTACATTCTCCAAAGCAGTAAGGTGCGAAAGCAAATTAAAATTCTGAAATACAACTCCGATGTTTTTGCTTCGATATTTATCACGATCAATTTGGCTTATATCATCACCTTCGCACAGGATTTTACCGTCTTTTGCAACGGCGAGACCGGATATTAAAGACAATAATGTGGTTTTACCTGCACCTGATCTGCCTACAATGGCATATGTTTTTCCTGTATCAAATTCATAATTGATATCTTTTAAAACCGGTGTTTTTCCGCTGTCATATGAATAATATAAATGTTGTATAGACAATACGCTCATAATTTTACCTCCTTTATGTCAGGTTGCTCAATATTGCCAACGGTTCATATCTTACAATCAATATAACACTTATACCGCCTATAAATACTGTAAGCAACAATCCCATTAATGCTAATTGTAGTACTACCGCCGGATTTATCACTGCATTTATTTGATTTATATAATTAGTATTCTGATTGCGATTAAAGAAACCCGACATACTCCCTTGCTCCATAAATCTACCCATGGCACCTTGTGTACGTTCACCACCGGCGGGTATGTTGCCTTGCCTTCCGAAATTCATATTGATTTGTTGCTCTGATTGTTGTAACGCTTGAATTTCGTTATGTAGCATCACATTTGCGGTAGGTACCGAAAGAACGGATCCTACAAGTGTTCCCATTATCATGAATACAAATGTAACAATAAAAAACTCGGTTACAAATTGCATTAAAACTTTTCCCTTTCTCATGCCTATCGCCCGAAGTACACCCACTTCATATTTTCTTTCCCGTATATTAATAATATTTAAAACCATTAATATAATCCCTCCGATTAATAAAACTAACAAAAGGAATGTCTGTGCGAAATTATTCAAGTTTGTCAATGGACGAATTGTCTCTTCAAATGATTCTATATTGGTGGATATGGTATAAAGTTCATTTAATCCTTTATCATATAACTCTTTTTTAAAAGGCTCTTCACTATCTACTCCGTTAAGATAGAAAACTGAAGACAATTGACCGGAAATCCTAGTGTCTTCATTATCACTTGTAGATAATAACACAGTATTTAAAGCTTCATATTGGGTTATAATTTGATTTGCGGCACCTGAGAAAAAGCTCATCGGAGAATTTTCGTTCACTGAAACATCCTGGTAAATACCTACTACAGTAAATTCAAAGGTTTGATTATCATCGTACGGATTTGAAAATAATACCGTACTACCTATGTCCAAATCGTTTTGGGCTGCCAGTTCATCGGAAATAATGCAGACAGGGGTTGCTTCGGTATCTTCAAATATCGATCCTTTAACTATTTTATAAGTACCGTTTATAAATTGTGGAATTGAATCCACACTGTTATATCCTATAAAACGATAATCTCCTTGACCGGATAAAGTGTTTCGTGCACTTTCTATAAAACGATTGTTTGGTTGATCTGATTGAAAAGATGCGGGTGTTATATCCGATGAGTTTAATGAAGCGGTTAAATTATAGGAATATCCTTTTAAGAACTCCGATTCACCATAAAGCTTTATCGCATCAATATCGGGTGAGGGTATATTTAACATTGATCCCCATCTGTTTTGCTGTGTTGACGATGAACTTGGATTTCCTTGCAGTGATTGCAATAATGCTTGTCTATCCACCGTTAATGTAGCTGTTATTGAAAAAGACCTTTTTGTATTTTCAATTATCTCGTCAGCGGAATTTTTAATAGATAATGCAATGCAACCGGAGATAATGATAACCAGTACTATGATGCCAATTAACATATTTCTCCCTTTAGAACGTATTATACTTTTCCATGCGTTTTTAATAATATACATATCTAAAACCTCCTATAGTAACATGGTATTTATATTATAGTTATGAACTGTGATGGATTTATGATGAACACTTGAATATATTTTGAATTTTAATTTTGAACAATGGGTAAACCGAACCAAAATTCACTTCCTTTACCCGGCTTGCTATCCACACCATATGGAGCTTTATGCAGTTCCAATATTGTCTTTACAATAGATAAACCCAATCCGGTCCCTATAACATAGCTTCTGTGGCTTTGTCCGGACTTATAGTAACGATCCCATATAAAAGGTAAATCTTCTTCAGGTATACCTTTACCGGAATCTTTCACTTTAAATATAGCTTTATTATCAGATTTTTGAACTATAACAGTGATTTTTCTATCATCACCTGTAAAATTAACCGCATTTCCAATCAAATTATATATTACTTGTTCTAATTTTGCTTTATCTGCATATATAAAAAGATCCTTTTCTATTGATATATCAAATGTATACCCCAAAGTTTGTTGTAGATAATCAAACCTCACCAATATGTTTTCTACCGTTTCACTAAAGTTTAACCGATTCATTCCGGGATTTTTAACCATAGATTGCAAGCTTGACAAATCTAAGACATCCTGTACCAACATTGATAGACGATCCGTTTCATTTATAATAACACCTGTATGCGCATCACGTTTTACCGGATTATCTCCGGAAATATCACGTATCATTTCCGCATATGATTTGATGATTGTAAGTGGTGTGCGAAGGTCATGAGATACGTTGGCAATAAGTTCACGCCTTAATTGATCTGTTTTTGACAATTCTCTTGTAGCATAATTTAAAGCGCCGGCTAACTCGTTTATTTCGGTATAATCCGCTTTTTCGAATATAACAGTGTAATCACCGGTTCCTAATTTTTTTGCAGATGAAGATATTTTTGATATGGGTTCCGATATTCTTCTAGAAAAAAAGTATGATACTATGAATGATAATACCAGTACGGTTATAATGATATATTTTAATTGTTTCTGTAATATTGACACTGTGGAGGATACAGGTTCAAGGGGCATGGAAAGAAATAAATAGGTTCTGATATTTTCATTTGATTCTAAAACTTTACCGTAAATGATTGTTTGACTTTGAATTCTTTTGTTTTCATAGGTATAATGAATTTCCCCGGTTTGACTTTGTGAAATACTGTTTAAAAATGTACTGAAGTTATCAATTAGAGGTAACACAGGTCGTCTTTCAAAATTATCACTTTGAGATACGGCTATTACTCTTCCTGTGGTATCAAAAACCAGAGTGCTTAATGCATTTTTATACGATAATTCATCAATTGTTTGCTGGAAATTATCGGTTTCATACTCTATGGCTATTTGTCTTCCCACATTTATAATTTGATTTGTTTTTATTCTATTATAAAATGTATTTAAAAAAACAATTTGAAGCAGCCATAATATTATCATAATAAGTGCTGCAAAAATTACAAAATATGACCATAATTTGAAGCTTAAACTTTTAGGTTTATTAATATTTTTCAATGTAATCACCGTTTTACTTTAATTAGGTATTTCGAACTTGTATCCTAAACTTCTTAATGTAACTATATAATCACGATATGTTCCTAACCCGCTGCGTATCATTTTGATGTGTGTGTCAACTGTCCGAACATCACCATAAAAATCATATCCCCATACTTCTCGTAACAATGTTTCGCGGGTTAATGCTAAATTTTTATTTTTGATTAGATAAAATAACAAATCGTATTCTTTTAGAGTCATATCTATCTTTTTGCCGTCTATAGTCACGCTTCTGCCGTTCATGTCCACAACAAAGCCTTTATGTTTAAAAACATTTGATGTCAATTTTCCAGGGCTTCCTAAACGTCTGTTAATTATTACATTTAATCGAGCCATTACTTCTTTCGGAGAAAAAGGTTTAACAACATAATCGTCAATACCCAGTTCAAATCCGAATAATTTATCATATTCTTCTCCTCTGGCCGACAACATCATTACCGGGATATCTTTTTGCTTTTTTATTTCTTTACAGGCTGAAAAGCCGTCCAATTTTGGCATCATTATATCCATAATGATAACATCAAAATCCTGCCGACGACATAATTCAACAGCTTCAATGCCGTTTTGTGCTTCGGTGACATTATGTCCTTCAAACCGAGCGTATTCACATATAACCTCACGTATCTTTTCTTCATCATCGACTACAAGTATTTTATACATAGGGTGCCTCCGTATGGCATAAAAATTTATCGAAATAAAAAGAATAAAAGTATTGTAAGTGAAATTATAACTTAAAATTGTGAAAAATGTGTGAAAATTTAATAACACATTTTTTATAATGATATCTTGAATATAATAAAAAACCTTCAAGTATAGTACTTGAAGGTTTTTTGTCAATGGTTGCGGGAGAGGGATTTGAACCCACGACCTTCGGGTTATGAGCCCGACGAGCTTCCGGACTGCTCCATCCCGCGTCGTTGTGGTGCCGGAGACCGGAATCGAACCGGTACGATCTTTTAGGACCGCAGGATTTTAAGTCCTGTGCGTCTGCCAGTTCCGCCACTCCGGCATCTGTTGTTTCTAACAGCTTTATCATTATAGCACCCTTTTTTTACTGTGTCAATAAAAATAAAAAGTATTTTTTTGATAATTACTACCATAATTATTACCCGGTGAATAATTTTATGACTGTAATATGTTTTTTGTAAAGAACGAATATAACAGACAACATAATATTATTTAACCAAATCCGGTGTTATTCGAATAATTATTGAGATATTAAGCAGAGAAATTAAGCCTATACTTCATCAGAATAAAGCATAGGCTTTGTTAATAATATAACATTAGGATAATTTTTCAGTATTTATATATTGGGAATTATTATCTCTACTTCACGACCAAGACTACAGGAACGAATGATACCGTCTATTATAGCTTGATTATATAATATTTCATCTGCAGGGATAGGCGAAGGACCACCGGTCAATATAGCGTCTATAAACGCGCGGCACTTTTTCTCAAATCTATTTCCTGTTACATTTTTTTGAGGGATGACTGTTTCTGTCAAATGATTTAATGTATCTGTAAATATGGATATCTGACCTACCGTACCGTCCCAAGCTCCGCCCCAAGGACTTTCGGGTGAAGGTGATTTAACTTTGAGTCCGGCATCAGTACCTAAGAAAAGTGCATCGCCCCTTGTATCCATATGCATTGCCCAAGAGGTTGAAAATACCAGTGTTATATCACCCTCCAAACGTACGAAAGCGGTTGAAAAATCATCCACTTCAAATTTTTCAGGACTTTTTCGATATTTTGGGTTTAATCCGAAATATGAGCTTGATGTGGCCGATACTGTTAAAGGTTTCGGATAATTAACGGCGTTTAAAGCCATATCTAATGAATAACAACCTATATCTCCTAATGCACCCATTCCTGCAAGATCCTTTTTAATAAACGTACCCCCGGGCATACCGCGTCTACGGCCACCTCCGGTTTGAATATAATAAACCTTGCCTAACATACCGGATTGTACGATCTCCTTAACTGTTTGCATATTTGCATCGTATCTGGGTTGGAAGCCTATAGTTAATATTTTGCCGCTTCTTCTTTGAGCACGTACCATTTCAATGGCTTCATCAAGAGTGACACTCATAGGTTTTTCACATAACACATGAATACCTTTATCCAGTGCGGCTACGGTACATAAAGCATGTGTCGTATTATAAGTACAAATACTAACCGCATCAAGTTCAATTTCATCGAGCATCTTTTCGGTGCTGTCATAACCTTTGGCAGTAGAATTAAATTCTTTGAAAAAAGCTTCGGCTTTTCCGGGTACAATATCACTACCTGCTACAACTTCAACATCATCAAATGCCAGGTACGAACGCATATGAGCATGAGCTATACCCCCTGTGCCAATAATACCCACTTTAATTTTTTTATTCATAATCTATTCCTTTCGGTTGTATTACATATAGATTTAGGATACGATTATAATATTCGACAAATACATATGGTCTCCTTCAAAGCTTATTTGCCGGAGATATTGTTTTTAGAATTTACATACGGTGAAAATTGTATATGATAATAAGTTTTAAGTTTAATTTATTAATGTTTCCAGCTTTCCTAAAAGGTCTCTAATCTGCTTTATAACTTTGTGTTTGTCTTTTTCATCAGGGGTAGCTGTTTTAACAATATTACCCAGGAATTCGTAAAAGGATGTTACCATATTTTGTCTTTCGAATGTAAAAATTAAAGGGTGTGAATCCTGCTTTACAACAATTACGCTTGTATCTTGTTTTACTGAAATGTATGAATCCTGAGGAGAATTAGAAGAACATAGAATTAAATGATAATTATTATATTCGGTTAACATTTTTATAGTGTCGGTAAGGTGTTCGCAATAATCGCGCAAAGATTCATATGCTAAATCGATTCCAAAAATACAAGCGGGTTTTAACATATTCAGACTGGAATTATTCATATTGTCCATATCCCATAAAGAGAATCGGACTATTTCTGTAAAAGGATTATATGATAAATATTTATCTATATGTTCATGTTGTACTTTATGCATATTTTTTATAAGCTTCTTTTTGTCATCTTCCAAATTCGTATTATTAATCAAGCGTTCAAACAAATTATCGGACATTGCTATTGTTGTAAAATGATTTGAAACGCTTATATACTCTTCAGGTTGTTTATAAAACTCTTGTAGTCGTTCATAAAATTCAAAATGTTTTTCTATAATATATGTTTGCATCAGAGAACGACATTTATTTAAAAAATAATAAAATTCATAAGAAAAATTGTTTATCGTCTCAATATCGGTAATAAAATAGTGATGTGCGTTTTTATATGATTCATCGGTGGATGAAGATATTAAAGCTGCAACTTCGGGTATTATAAACATGGTCCTTTTTATTATATTATCATGGTAGTTCGGATAGTAATAAGCTTCTACGGCACCGGTCATGTAAAGGGGAAACCAAATTTTTATGGCTTCGGACATTTCCGAAAAATCTCGTTGTATTGTATGTATAACTTTTATACGATGTCCTTTTGATATGATCCGGGACATAATTCGAGTACAACTTTGATAAAATTTTTTATCTTCGATTAACCAAGCCATATTTTCATCATTATGTAATAACAAGGTAACCGGTTTGTCTGCAGCTTCGGCCATATTTAAAAAACGTAATACGCTGTTACGCTTTCCTTCAGTACCGTAAAAAACATCAGCAATTATTTGTTTACATGTGTTTGCGTATGTGTTTGTATTTAATTTTTTAGAGAAGTGCGACTCTGTCGTGTAATTTTCACAGAAAAACTCGTCAGTAATTGATTTACTATTGAGCCAATTATGCAAAAGATCAACCAAAGAGGTTGTATTATTTTCATTTTCTAAATTTTGCAGACCGAGCACTTCATAAATTGCGGCTTTTTGAGATTGCTTTTTAGCTATAGATGCAAAATAATTAGCTATCTCTTTAATATACGCGCTGTTATTTACAGGGAATCGTGTACCGTTTCGCCAACGGCTTATCAAAGACGGATCAACTGACAATACCTTTGCAAGATGGTTATTTGCAACATTTAAAGCTTTCATTAAAGCGTTTATTTTTACATTAAAGGACATGTTTTACGTACCTCACATAAATACAACATATCATATGCACACTTATTATGCAATATTGTCAGTCAATATATATTGACAAAATGTCAATGACATATTTGTCCTGATTGTTGTTTTTACAATGAAGTGCAATATAATATTATTTTATATTCCTATATAAACTTAAAATCACAATTTTTATTCTTATTGCAACAAATTTTGTATCAATAAAAACAGGCATTTCGTATGAGAAAGGGGAAATATAAATATGTTTTGTCAAAGTTGTGGGTATGAATTCGCTGAAGAAAAGCATTATTGTACCCAATGCGGTGCCCTATTAAATTATACCAAGAATGTTACACATAACCTGGCGGAAAGATTAATCGGTTTTTCTCCAAAAATAAATGATCCTGCTTTTAAGTCTTATTTAAAAAAGTCTTCATTATGGTCTTTTATATTTACATTTATACTTGCTTTTATTGCAACTATCGGTTTTCCGATTTACGGTAATACAAGTGGCGACATAGATTGGCCTGATTCACTGTATTATGGGCTTGGAATAGGCTTTATGTTTATTTTAATAGCTGCGTTACAAACTATAAAAAGAAAATTTGACAAAACATGGGACGGGATCGTTACATATAAAGATTCATACCGGGAAAAGAAAAGAAATCGAAATGGACATATATATTATCGAACCGTTTATATTATAAAAGTAAAAAAGGCTTCGGGGAAGATAAGAAAACATAAATGGAGAGATATTCCCGGGCCTTACAGTTATTATAATGTAGGCGACAAGGTCAGGCATCATAAGGGATTCTACTATTATGAAAAATATGACAAATCAAAAGATACAAAAATAATGTGTGCCGCGTGTATGTCATTTATCGATATAACTTCGGATGTTTGCAATAGATGCAAATGTCCCTTATTAAAATAAACGTTGATGTGAAAAGATAATGCAGTAAGATCATAAAAATAATTTTTATATAAATATAGCATAAAATTAAAAATATAATGACAGTATAAATACTATTGTTTATAATATCCGTTATATGGGGTAAATAAAATATACCTCTTATTAGGGGGATAAAATAAATGAAGACAATGTCACGTATTATTTTTTTAATTTTAGTTGTTGTAATTTTTAGTACAGGAGTTATTTTCGGCAAAGATATTATAAATTTAATTACAAGCAAATCTGTTATGAACACCGGTATTTCCGATGTTTATCAAAAACAAAGTAATGATGTGGGTTCAGTTATCAAACTTAACTTTGTACCTATGCCCGAAAAAAAATTGATTAATGTTTTATTCGATGATAATAAAGTTTTGGTTGATAATATAACAGTATTTAATATAGCTGGAGTCGAAAAAGTACTTGTTAACTTATATCGTAAAGATACGAATGAATTCGAGGTCATATTGCAAGATAAATTCGGATTTTATGATATGGAAATGGTATTTGAAGGTGAGCCGGAAAGATTAACCGTATTGGCTGATGATGTTAATAACGACGGAGCATCGGAGTTGATACTTATAGCGGATAAAGGGATAACATATAAAGATACAAAGGTTTATACTTATGACGGTGAAAATTGGAAATGTATTTTAGCAACAGTAAATTTGATAAAATTGGATTTGGACAATGATAATAACATGGATTTAATAACTACATCAATGGGGAGTTTGCCTCAGTATATTTGTATTTATAAGTGGGAAAACGATAAATTTTTTAAAAGTGATATCGTTGAAGATGTAGGTGCACAATACGCCACTTTAAATAGTTTTGAGAGTAAAACCGTTATTGAATTGGGGATTGATACTTCTCCTGTTTACTATACTTATTCTAAAGGAAATCTTTATAAGATAAAATAGAAAAATTTTGAGCCGGACATACGGCTGTGCAATCGTATGTCTTACATACAACAAAAAATCTAAAACTAACATGGAGGCATAATATGGGAAAGTATACTTGCTATTTGAATGACGCTTGGGTCTCATGGTTAAAGGGAGAGAAATTCCCTGTAGCTTTTTATGGTGACAGTACTATAGATGGAAACACTACAACAGGGTGGGTAAGAAACGTATTGGGAACAGATAGTATAAACCCCGGCGCGTTTTCTAAGAGATTGGAAGATAAATTAAGGAAAGCGACCGGCAATGAAGTGTTAAGGATATATAACGCCGGATTTAGCGGAACAACTTCAAACTGGGCTGTAGATAATTTTGAAAATGAATTTACAGGTAATTCTGCATATTGCGATGTTAAGATGATAGGAATAGGATTTGGCATTAACGATCGTTTGTTATATAAGGATTTAAAATCATATAAAGAGGGATTTAAAAGTAATATAAACAAAATTATTGATCTGTGTTTTTTACATGGTATACAACCTTTCTTACTTACCACACAAGCGATTGTGGAGCCCGGTGTGACCACTACTTATATAAACCAATATCCTTTAAGAACAACAGTCAATGTTAAAACGGTAGCAAATCAGGTTAAGGCTGAGTTAGCTTATGAACGGAGACTGGAATTGATTGATGTCAATACATATACGGAAGATTTTTTGTTATATTCGGAATATAATCTTAATACGATCATTCCGGATAAACTTCATTTTTCCGATGTAGGTCATGAATATGAAGCGGATATTATTTTTTCTTATATAAATTCTCAAACTATCCATGTTAACAAGCCTTGCAGAATCGATTATTCCTGTCAGCGTATAGTAAAAAGTGTTCCGGACGATTGGTTGACTTTAACCTCCACTTTAAATGATCCTTTTAAGGTATATACCAATCGTACCAAAACCGATAATGATGATATAAATATTATGTCTGTTTATATTTTTAATCATTCCGAAAGACAATTATTCATTAAAGCTTATAAATGTCAAAATGATTCCAAAACTTATATAAAATTAGATGGTAAAACAATACATATGACAGAGCTTAAAAACCATTTAGGAAGGTTAGAATTGGGATTACATAAACTTGAGGTGTTTTCAGGACATTCCCAAATTGTAGATTTTAAAGGATTTATAGTTGAATAATAATTATTTTATTAAAGTTATTGGTAATATAATTTTTCTACCGAATTATGTTTTTGGTAATATAATTATATGGTATGATAAATATAACCAAATAGCAATTTTATGAATGTGAGGTATTGGTTGTATGAGAAAAAGAAACTTTTCAATGCAGGACTACTGGGATAAAATCGCTGAAAATCATGTTCCGTTACTTAAATTCAACGGAAAATCTTTAGATGAATTCAATAATTGGCACAAAACGGCTTTAGAGAAGCTAAACGAGCTTATAGGTGAATTTCCGAAAAAAACAGCTTTAAATGCTGAAGTTCAATATTCCGTAGAGGATGGAGATTTGATTCGTGAAAGAGTTGTTTTTGACTCTGAAGAATTTATGTCCGTACCATGTCAGGTTTTAAGGCCTAAGAACATGAAAGCTGACAAATCGAATGCCGCCATTTTATGCAGTCACGGGCATGGAGCTTTTGGTAAAGATCCGGTTGCCGGAATGAAAGGTTCTTCGGCTATGGAAAACGACATAAAAAGTATGAATTATAACTATGCGGAGATAATGGCAAAGGCCGGATTTTTAACAATTGCTCCGGATTTAAGAGTTTTCGGAGAGAGAAGTGACGGAGCAAATCCGTTCCCCGGCAGAGACAAGTGTAATGTCAACTTTATAAAAGGTGCGATGCTGGGAATATGGACACTGACACTTAATATTTGGGATATGAAGTGCTGTATAGATTATTTGGAAACCAGGCCTGAAGTTAACTCCGACCGTATAGGCATGATGGGTTTAAGCCAAGGAGGAACCATGACAACCTTCACATCGGCTGTAGAACCAAGAATTAAAGCGGCTGATATTATTGACTATGTTAATCCCTGGTATGAATTTGCTATAAGGCGTGCTAATTTTTGCGGTTCACAAATTGTTCCCTTTGTCTATAAGTATTTTGATACCGATGATATCGCAGGACTTATCGCTCCTAGACCTTTGCTTTTGGAAATGGGGATATACGATACATGTTTTTATTTACAAGACATGCTGGTAGGTTATGAAGGTGTGAAAAAAATATATCAAGCGGCCGGGGTGGAAGATCGACTTTGGACAGATATACATACCGGTGCACATTCTTTTGCAGGAAACAAAGCGATTGGTTTTTTCAATAAATATTTATAATATGATTTCACTGAAATAACTAACTCACTGTAAACCGGAGTGTACCGATAACGTATGTCAAATGACCGTTCATTAATTGCATTAAAATAAAGTTTTTGCAGAAAAATCTAAAAAATAATAGAGTATACACTGTTAATATGAGCTACAGATTATATTAAAAACTTGGAGGTGGCGTATGAAAAACGTAGGTTTTATCGGTCTGGGCAATATGGGAAGGGGAATGTGTGTAAACATTATAAAAAACGGGTACCCTGTAACGGCTTATGATATAAATCCTGAAGCGCTGGCGTATTTTGAAGGCAAAGCGGTTCTTGCCACATCATCTCTTGAGGTGTTTAAAAGCAGCGATATTATATTGTTGTCATTGCCGAACTCTGATATTGTTGAAAAAGTTACAGGAGAGTTTTTGGAATATGGAGGCCAATGTAAGACGGTTGTTGATGTTTCTACAAGTTATCCCGATTCCACAAAAATGCTATATGAAAAATTTAAGGCCGCAGGAGGAAGATATCTGGATGCGCCTCTTTTGGGCGGACCTTCCGATACAATGGCAGGTGCGGCTCCGTGTATGGTGTCCGGTGACAAGGAAGACGTTGATTATGTAAACGACATATTGGCATGTTATGCAAACCCTATCGATTATTTCGGACCCATCGGAAGTGCTCATACGGTAAAAATCGCTATGAATTTTACAGGTCTGATGTATGCGGCTTTAGCTGCGCAGATGTTTCCATTGATGGAAAAACTGGGTATTGATACAAAGAGATTGTTTAAAATAATGAGTGAAGGTGTTTTCGGTAATATGCCTTTCGATTTTTACGGTCGTAAATTTACGGAAAAGGACTATCATATGGACTTTGCATTGGAGCTTGCACTTAAGGATATGACATATATGAAACGTATGTATGACAAGTTTAATGTTCCTGCGTTTTTGCTTGACGGAGGTTTGGATCTTATGCGTCAAGCTGTT
>CAZJOD010000108.1:2292-13106 GCA_964547525.1 uncultured Clostridiaceae bacterium | reverse complement strand
GCATCTAAACCGAAATATGCAGCTAAAATATCACGAGCTACAGGAGCTGTATATGAACCCCATACACCTTTTTCTATAACCACCGCCACTGCTATTTGCGGATCGTGTGCCGGAGCGTAACACATAAATAGGGCATTTGAAGAACTCTTACTTTCAGCGCCGGTTTCAGCGGTTCCGGTTTTACCTGCCACTTTGACGGGAAAATCTCTAAAATGCTGTTCCACAGTACCTTCGACCGACGAAGCCACTCTTTGCATACCATCCATAACAATATCCAAATACTCTCTATTAATGTTTAATTGTACATATTCAGGCTCTGCTTTGTACACTGTATTATTGTTACAATCAATTACTTCTTTTATAATATGGGGAGTCATTTTCTTTCCCCCGTTAGCTATGGTAGCTGCATAGTTTGCCAATTGTAACGGTGTAAAGCTATTATACAGCTGTCCGATGGAAGTTTGTGCCGTATCCGCGATCCACCAATCTTCCCCTTTTACTCTATACTTATATTCTCTGTTAGATCGTTGCCCGGGATTTTCTCCCGGCAATTCTATACCGGACATTTCTCCCAATCCAAATTCTTTCGCCCATTTATCAATATTGCTTATACCCGTCTCAACACCAAGCTTGTGAAAATATAAATTGCAAGATGTCGCTATAGCTCTTTCTAAAGATAAATTTCCATGAATCCCCATGCCTTGTACATATTCCAAGCAATAAAACTCCATACCTCCTATGTTATTATGCCCGTCACATAAAATTGTTTTTTCAGGTGTAAGAAAGCCTTCTTGCAGAGCGGCAATTCCTACAAGAGGTTTAAAAGTGGAGCCCGGTGCATACGAGGCTTGTAGTGCACGATTGTACAAAGGTTTACCCTCATTGTCAAATATAAGCTCTAATCTTTTTTCTTGTGCTTCGTGAGTGTTTTCAATAAAGCAAGACGGATCGTATGAAGGATAGCTGGCCATAACAAGAATTTCTCCGGTTTTAACATCAATTGCTACCGCCGCTCCACAATTTGCATCCCCGAAATTACCTTGATTTATATTTTTCCTGGCCACAATAGAATTGATAGTTTTTTCTAAAGAATTCATAGCTACCGACTGCAACTTCATATCAATAGTTAATATAACATCGTTTCCCGGTATTGCCGGTTCTCCCTCCAACTCAGTCATAATTCTGCCTTGTTGGTCAACTTCCATCTTTCTTAATCCGTTTTTTCCTCTTAAATATTTTTCGGCAGCCAATTCGATACCGGTCTTACCAATAATATCATCGTATGCATAATTCGGATTTTTTGACAATTCGTTCAAATCTATAAGGCCTATATATCCTAATACATGAGCGGCGTTTACGGCATTTACATATACTCTTTGCGGATTCACATTAGTAATTAGTCCGGGCATAAGATGACTTTTTTCCTCTACTTGTGCCAATGTTTCTCCGGAGATGTTCTGAGCAATCTTTATAGGTTCACCGACATAAAACCTCCAACCGTTTGTTATAATTTCATACCTAATTGTCATAATCGCATATATTTGCTTTTGTGATAAAGTATTATCAATATTAAAATACTGATCTCTGAGGTAAATATAAAATGCTTCCGGATCATATATGACATTTTCTTTTTTTATATTAAATGTATTAACGTTCGCTTGCCAGCCTTCTATCTGTTCTTTAGTCATATCTTTAAATGAAAAGGGATTTATTGTGAAATACTTAGATAAATTATTTATATAATTATCACCGTTTTGAGTTAATATTGTATAAATCTCCAACAAAGCGCTATTCATTCCATAATCATTCAAACCGGCTCTTTGTATGTATAGGTCATAATTTTGCGTATTGACTGCAAGCGGTAGACCGGTTCTATCTAAAATCATACCTCTGTATGCGTTTATTGGAATATCTTTATAGATTTTTGTAGCAGAAATATTTCTTTGAGCTTGCCCGTGAATTATTTGCATATCATACAATCTAACGAAGAAAGCAAAAATTATAAATATAAAAATTATATTAATAATGATTAATCTTCTTTGATAAGTTTGAATCTTCATACAATTCCTTTCTCGTCAGATAAAAAAACAAATAGCCGGTTATATATTATATAAACTAAAGGTGTTAACAATATATTTCCTGATAAACCCGGAAGAACCGTTCTATTCATTAGCATCACAAAACTTACTCCCATGGTGAAGTATCCGAATAAAAAATAACTGAACAATTCGTATAAAATTGTTGCAACCGCTACAAATAGCAAACAAAATAAAATATTATTCTTCATTAACCTACTTCTTGCATACGTTATTACTGATGCTAAACCTATAAAAATAATAATGTGATATCCGATCTGCTTTGAGTATAACACATCATTAAGTATTCCGCAAAATAAAGCATATATAAAGCTTAACCAACCATGAGGCACTATAACGGAAATAATAACTATTGTAACTAGTAATATGTTGGGAGTAATACCATTTATATAGACATATTCACCAAGCAAAATTCTTAATATTATTGAAAATATAAAAAGAAAAATATAAGCAATAATCTTTTTGTTCATTATGTGCCACCTGATTGCTCAAAATTTTCCTCTTGACTTTTTAATACAAATATCTCGTCTATTCGTTTAAAATCAGCCATTGGTTTCAACAATGCATATTTTTCATTTAAAGAAGGCATATCAACAACTGAAATAACTTCACCGATTGTAATTCCCTTAGGGTATATACCTCCTAGACCTGAAGTCTCTATAATATCTCCTTTTTGTATATTAACTTCCATATTGATATTAGTTACTCTGCATAATCCTTCGCTTTTTAAGTTTATATCTCCTCTTACGGTTACGGCACCTCCACCGGGTTTTGAGATCCATCCGCTGACACCCATGGTTTGATCTATTATTGATACTATCATAGAAGAATTATAGTCAGTCATGAAGATTCTTCCAACAAGGCAATTATCATGGGTAATAACGGCCATATCACTTCCTAAACCGTCTTTTGTCCCCCTGTCAACACGAAAAATATCAAACCAATTGCCTGATTCTTTTGATATTACATTTCCTCCGATGATATGATAATCGGCATATTTAGCTTTTAACCGCAATGCTTCTCTAAGCCTATTATTTTCTTCCTGTAACGCTAGAAAGGCCCTATTACTGCTTTCTAAAATATTTATCTGTTGTTTTAATTCTCTGTTTTCTGAAAGTAAATCTCTTTTCTCTTTGATAGCATCTACCGTATCAGTTAATTTCTTAATGTTTTGAGAAAAAAAATCTTGGACAAAACGAACCGGAATAGTAATTACATTTCTAATAACATGAACCTTGCTTTCGGGCTTGGCAGTTACCGCTAACAAAACAAACGATAAAACCAATACGACCATAAATATTATTGCTTTGTTACTTATTATGCGTTTCAACCTGAAACCTCCGGTTCATTTTACTGATTTTCCAATAAACTGCTTTCTAAAACTTTTATCTCCTCTAAAACCTTCCCTGCACCTCGTGCTACACATGTAAGAGGATCTTGTGCTATTTTAACCGGCATTGTACTTTCCGAACTTATTACCTGAGCAAGATTCTTTAAATATGCACCGCCTCCTGCTAACATTATTCCGTCTTCCATAACGTCGGCAAGTAATTCCGGTGGAGTGTTTTCAATAACTGATTTTATTGCATCTATTATTAAATTAACCTGCTGCCTTATAGGTTCAACCATCTCATACGAAGAGATTTCTTTGTTTTGAGGTAATCCCTCGAATATACTCATTCCACTAAAACTCATTTTCTTTTCTTCATGATCAATACTTGCATAACCGATTTGAATTTTAATATTCTCTGCTGTTCTTTCACCTATTGTCATATTATATTTTTTCTTAATATAGTCGGCGATTGCCGCATCAATGGAATTTCCCGCCACACCAATGGATCTGGATACAACAATACCTCCTAGAGATATAACAGCTATATCTGTTGTTCCCCCTCCTATATCCACTATCATATTGCCAACCGGAGATGCGACAGGCATTCCCGCACCAATAGCTGATGCTTTACATTCCTCAATGAGGAACACACTTTTTGCACCTGCGGCATATGTGGCATCTTTTACAGCTTGCCTTTCAACTTTCGATGCACATGTCGGAACACTGATAACTACCCTTGTTTTACAGAAAGGATACTTTTTTATAGCTTTATTTAAGAAATAATCTATCAAAGCGTTTGCAATGGTATAATCGGCAATTACACCCCCACTTAAAGGTTTAGTAGCAATTATGCGACCGGGTGTTCGCCCAAGCATTTCTTTCGCCTCACTGCCTACGGCAATTATCTTGCCGGTTTTTTTATTTTTAGCTACCACTGTAGGTTCATTTGCTACAATCCCTTTACCCTTCATATAAACAATGGTATTGGCAGTTCCTAAATCAATTCCTATATCTCTTGCCATAAAGGTCTCCTTTCTTCCTAACGCAATTACATAAATAAGCTAATTCCAATCTTATTTAACATTATTTCCAATGTATTCATAGGCAAACCCATTACATTATAAAAGCACCCATCTATTTTTTTTACCAATAATGAACCTTTTCCTTGTATACCGTAAGAACCGGCTTTATCTTTGTATTCACCGGTATCCAAGTATTTTTCGATCTTTTCATCTGATAAATCATCAAACCACACATCGGTACACTTAAAATCTTGAATTTTTAATTTATCAATTCTTTTTATTATACAAATACCTGTAATAACTTTATGGCATTTTCCGGATAAATATTTCAGCATATTTTCCGCTTGACTTCTATTAATGGGTTTGCCATAAATTTTACCCTCTAAAATTACTATTGTGTCAGCTGCTAAAACTATACAATCATCGTATAAACGAGATACTTCTTCCGCCTTTAACTCAGCTAAAGACATTGCGTAAAGGCAGGGATTATTACCATCATAGATAACACTATCTTCATTAAAACCGGATGGTATTACTTCAAATTCACAACCGACGTTCTTTAGTAATTCCTTCCTCCTTGGTGATTCGGACGCCAGAATAATTTTTTCCTTCAATCTTCCTCCTACCGATTTTCACTTATATATAATGATAGCTAATATGGCTCCTAATATACTTCCTACGTTCAATCTCATTGTTAAGCCAAAATTAATCTTTAAAAGGTGAAAATCTAACAATGGTTTTAAATCAAAATCAAATAAAGTTATGTATCCGTTTTGACCACCTAAACTCATCCAAGAGAAAAATTTATATTGTGACAATAATTCTCCTAATACACCTCCGGCTAATGACAGCACAAAAATTAAAAGTAAAAATATCCAAGCACTCTTTTCTCTTCTCATATTGTCTCCTTTCTATATCTAAAACAATATGCTTAACTTTTTTACTATACATATACTTTATAATTATACACCTTTATATCAAAGTATAGCAACAATAATTTGGCAATGCCTATACATTTATACCACATATTACACCGTTTATGAAGGTTCTTGTTTAAGGGGTCTATCTTTATTTAACAAACAAAAGATACCCCCTATCAATAAATTGGAATAATAAGTTATCAATCTCCACAGAAAAACTACCGCCAGCACTGAAGATGTTTTAAAGAAAACATTAAAGAATACATAACCTACCCCCTCGGCTCCGCCTGCGGCACCGGGAGACGGGACCAGACTGGTTATCATGGTTACCATATATTGTGAAGTCAGCATATTAATATAAGATGCTTTAACAGGCTCACACGCCAATTGAATAAAATACAGTATCGAACATAAAACAGTAATCTTTATAACACTTATAAATACAAACCTTGTTATTCTCCTCTTATTTTTTCTGATAGTATGCATTGCTGTTCCCATAACTTCGATTTCTTTATTTACATTGTCTCTGAATTTATCTATCTGTTTTTTAAAGCCAATCTTACATATAAGGTTGCATAAACCATTCATAATTTTAGACATCAAAAACTTGTTAAAGAACATACAGTAAAAAAGAATAACTCCTATATTAGTTAAACTACCGATAAGAAAAAGAGGAATAAATCCGTTTATATTACGTATAAAAAATCCGTAATTAAAAATTATCGAAAATATTGTAACGACAAATAAAGATGCTTGGAATATTATGGATTTTAGTACCACAAGTGCTGTCGATTCACCGTATGTTATACCTTTTTTACTAAGTAAATAAACCATAGCCGGCTGACCTCCGGATGCAAACGGTGTTATGGCGTTAAAAAACTGCACCGACATGGTGATATTGAATGAATTTCTATACGATAGCTTATAAGACATTATTCCCACCATGTTATAAAGTAAAACCCCGTCAAATAACCAATATATAACCATAAAAACACATGCGACAACCAAATAATTATAATTTATAAGAGCCCATGTATTTTGCAACATACCGGGGTCTTCAAATTTAATAATAATCAAAATCATCACTAAAGCAAATAAAACTGTTAATACAATGTTAAAAAGTATCTTTTTCAATCCGGTCTCCTTGATTTATCTGTTTAAATATGAAATATACAGACGCAATCATCGATAGGCTCAATGATGATTAATAAACAATAATCCCTCCGCCTACAACAATGTCATCTTCATATATAACTGCAGACTGTCCCGCGGTCACCGCTTTTTGTGGTTCTGCGAACTTCACATATACACGATCACCTTCCATTTGAACAAACGCCTGAGCTTCCTTTTTTGTATGACGTATTTTTACATTATAAGTTCCGTCATTTAAACAATCATACTTGATATTATTAAAATCGGTAACATACATGTGATCTTTATATAAATTTTCTTCTCGTCCTACCGTCACAGTATTATTTTTAACATTAACATCAATAACATATGCCGGGTAACCTAAAGACAATCCCAAACCTTTTCTTTGACCGATAGTGTAAGAGATAATACCTTGATGCTGTTTTATTTTATTTCCATGTATATCAATAAACCAACCCGGATCAGGAATATTTCCTGTTTTCATATTTATGTAATCCCTATAATTACCATCCGGGATAAAACATATTTCTTGGCTTTCTTTATATTGCTCAGTTTCATAACCCAAGTCAACCGCTAACTTTTTAATATCATCTTTATAATATTCACCTAACGGCATTACTATTTTAGATAATTGAAATTGTGTTAATCCGTAAAGAAAATATGTTTGGTCTTTTTTATTATCAATGGCTTTATGCAATAAATATCTATTTTTCAACTCATCATATAAAATGCCGGCGTAATGACCGGTTGCCACTTTGTCAAATCCGTTATCTAAGGCCCACTCAAGCAATGAACCGAATTTTATGTGCATATTACAACAAACACAAGGATTAGGTGTCATTCCCTTTCGGTATGAATTGATGAAATAGTCAACAACATTACAAGAAAAGGATTTTCGCATATCAAGTACCATATGCCGTATACCCAAAGTATTACAAACGCCGGCCGCTTTTTCAGCCTTTTCATTAAAATGCTCTTTTTCACCACTAAGCCATAACGTAATACCGACAAGATCGTTGTCTTGCTCCTTTAATATTTTTGCCGTGACGGAACTATCCACTCCTCCACTCATACCTATAAGAATTTTCTGCTTTTTCATAATCGCTCCAATCAAGTACAAACGATAAACAAAACTCTACATATTATTATAATTGTTAAAATATTCGCTATATATGTACTCACCCGAAACGGTTTCAGCTACCAAACAGTCCGATGTAATATGTCGTTAACCGGCGATACAATCCGGTTCATTCAATAAATCCCAAAGTATATACGTTACTTGTATAGCTGCCGAATACGGGGTGTAAAATATTTGTATTTTATACTGTTTATCGCTTTCGATTAGTTGCACACCTTGTCTATTCGTTGACTACTTTATGAAGATCAGCTTTATCGCAAGCACCACAACAGCCGCTACAAGATTTCATGTTATCGGTGTTCTCACCCTTTTTTAATTTATAGTCCATTATTGCCGCTTGAATTGCTTCTTCCGCTAATAAAGAACAATGCATCTTAGCAGGAGGCAGTCCTTCTAAAGCTTCTACAACCGCTTTGTTTGTAATATTTAAAGCTTCATCAACTGTTTTCCCGATAATAAGTTCGGTTGCCATACTACTGCTTGCTATTGCCGCCGCACATCCAAAAGTCTGAAATTTTACATCAACAATAACGTTTTCTTCTATTTTTAGGTATATTTTCATAATGTCGCCGCATTTTGCATTGCCAACTTGACCGACACCATCAGCGTCTTCCATTATACCAACATTTCTGGGGTTAGAAAAATGATCCATTACTTTTTCACTATACATAATTATTACCTTCCTTTCTTACTGTTATACAGCGGAGAAATATTTCTTAAATTGGTTATTATTTCCGGTAAAACAATTTTTAAATAGTTGACTTCCTCTTGTGTATTTTCGTCGGATAAAGAGAATCTTATAGACCCGTGTGCCACTTCGTGTGACAATCCGATAGCCAGCAAGACATGTGAAGGATCGAGAGACCCCGATGTACAGGCCGAACCGCTGGATGCGGATATTCCCTTCATATCCAACATAAGTAACAAGGATTCTCCTTCGATAAATTCAAAAGAGAAATTTATATTACCGGGCAACCTTTCAACCGGATGTCCGTTAAGTCTTACATATTCAATATTATTAGAAACAAAATTCATAATATCATTACGTAAATTTATAATATGCTTTTTCTTACTATCCATATTGTCACATGCAATTTGTAACGCTTTGGACAATCCAACAATATAGGGTATATTTTCAGTTCCCGCGCGACGGTTGTTTTCCTGTGCGCCGCCATGAATCAAATTATCCCCGACTTTTCGATTTTTTGCGTATAAAACACCTATTCCCTTAGGAGCATGGAACTTATGACCGGATATGGACATCATATCGATATTTAAATCGTTAACATTCACCGGCACCGAGCCGACAGCTTGTACCGCATCCGTATGGAATGTAATGCCATACTTTCTTGCTATCTCACCAATTTCAGATATAGGTTGAATTGTTCCTATTTCATTATTAGCATACATTATTGTAATTAGTACAGTGTCTTTTCTAATAGCATTTTTTAAGTCATCTATCGATACCCTGCCGTATGAATCCACCGGTAAATACGTAACTTCATAACCTTTTGACTCCATATACTGACATGTATGAAGAACGGCATGATGTTCAATCGCCGATGTAATGATATGCTTACCCTTTTTTGCTTTCGAATACGCAACACCTTTTATCGCCCAATTATCCGCTTCACTTCCTGAAGACGTAAAGAATATCTCACCGGGTTTTGCTCCTAAATACTCGGCTATGATCGCCCTTTCTTGGTCTATTACTTTCCTGGCTTCCCTTCCGAATGCGTGAATAGAAGAAGGATTGCCGTATACAGCGGTAAAATAAGGCTCCATCGCTTTAACAACTTCTTCTTTTACACGTGTGGTTGCAGCATTATCAAAATATATATTTTTATTCATAAAATTATCTCACCATCCGGATAAATTACATAATTAGCGTACCAACTATACGGTAATTATATAATTTATCATTAAATATGTCCGTAACATTAGCACTCTTTTGATTATTTCATAACAACCTTTTCTTGTCAATACCAATCAAATTAAACCTACATGGTTTAAAGGATGAAAAAAGAAAATAAAAGAGGTATGTTTCCTTTTACGGTACTATTAATTGTAATTTTTAATCCGTGTTTTCATTATTATTTTTTTCATCTTGTGTATCTACACTTTTTCGATTTTTACTTAAGTTTGAATATAAAAACAAGGTTACTATTATTATATAAATAACAACACTAACTTCCTGTGCAAATTGCCACCAAAATATATTCATTATTAAAATAATAAATCCAATCAGTAATAACCATGCAAAAATTCTTCTCATCTTTTTTTCCTGCCTTCCAGCCACTCCTTTATTCTTTTTTCACTACCGTTCAGAGAGGGATTATAATAAACAGTCCCTTTCATTTTATCGGGTAAATATTCTTGATAAACATAATTGCCGTCATAATTATGAGCGTACTTATATCCTTCACCATAACCATGGTTCTTCATTCCCACTATAGGAGCGTTTCGTATATGCATCGGTATATCTCCCGTTTCTTTTGTTTCTACATCCTTTAACGCATTTTCAATAGCCGTATACGAAGCATTAGATTTAGGACTTACAGCTATGGCGATTGCAGCTTGAGATAATAATATACGTGCCTCCGGCATACCTACCATATGAACCGCCTGTGCGGCCGATACCGCAATTTGTAGTGCGGTCGGATTTGCCAATCCGACATCTTCTGACGCGCATATAATAATCCTTCTGGCAAGAAAATCCACGCTTTCTCCCGCATATAGGGCTCGAGCCAAATAAAACACAGCTGCATCCGGATCACTCCCTCTCATAGACTTAATGAAAGCACTAATATTATCATAATGGCTATCTCCCTTTTTATCGAATTTTAACGCTTTTTTTTGTATACATTCTTGTGCAATGCCTAAATTAATATAAATTTCACCGTTTTGTTCGTATGGAGTTGTTAATGCTGCCAATTCTAATGCGTTCAAACCAACACGCACATCACCCTCACTGACTTGAGCAAAAAACTCAAGTACATCGTCATCAACTATAAGTTTTAGATTTCCCAATCCTCTTTCTTTATCACTTATGGCGTCGGTTAGTATTTTCTTGATTTCAGTTTTTTTAAGCGGTTCAAGCATAAAAACGGTCGATCGGGATATTAATGCCTTATTAACTTCAAAATACGGGTT
>CAZJOD010000108.1:0-2192 GCA_964547525.1 uncultured Clostridiaceae bacterium | reverse complement strand
GCTAAAGATGTTTTACCGGTACCGGGCGGTCCATATAGAATAATAGAAGAAATTCTATCTGCAGTAATCATTCTATGCAGCATCTTACCTTTTCCTACTATATGGTTTTGCCCTACAAATTCTTCTAGTGTTCTCGGACACATTCTGTATGCCAATGGCTCAATTACGCTCATACATCCTCGTTATATTGTACATTTTTCGCTTCTATTGCAAAAACTTTTTTTGCAGTGAAATCATTTATATATTAATTATAGCATACCCATACGTTCACACCAACATTTCTATCGTTACAACAAGAAAGCGGTATATACCCCGCCTTCTTATCAATTCTTTTTATATTTTTTATATTATTTATTATTCTACTGTAATAACCTTTTTAGCAGTGAAATCAATTATATAATTTATACTTACCGGTTAATTGAGCAACTCTTTTTATGACTATCTCTTTATTTTTTTCATAATCGGATAGTGTCATATAAATAAGTTCGGCAATTTCCTCCATATCACGTTCAAGCATACCGCGTGTTGTGACTGCAGGGGTTCCTATTCTAATTCCACTAGTTACAAAAGGACTTTGTGTATCAAAAGGTATACCGTTTTTATTAACAGTAATGTTTACCTCATCCAACATTATTTGTGCAGCTTTACCTGTAATATTCATATTAGTGAGATCTAAAAGCATTAAATGATTATCAGTACCGCCTGACACCAAATTTAAACCCTTTTTAAGCAAAGCTTCGGCTAATGCTCTTGCATTAATAACGATTTGCTTTTGATATTCTTTAAATTCTTCTGTTAACGCTTCTTTAAACGATACCGCTTTTGCCGCTATCACATGCATTAAAGGTCCGCCTTGGGTACCGGGAAAAACGGCACTGTCTATAATTTTTGCATACTCTTGTTTACATAGTATCATGCCGCCTCTAGGACCTCTTAGAGTCTTATGTGTGGTAGTTGTTACAAAATCGGCGTATGGAACAGGATTAGGGTGGAGCCCCGCGGCTACCAAGCCTGCTATATGAGCCATATCCACCATAAGATATGAGCCAACTTCTTTGGCTATATCATAAAAAGCTTCAAAATCAATTGTTCTGGGATATGCGCTGGCACCTGCAACAATTATTTTAGGTTTCGATTGGCAGGCGATCTCTCTTAATGAATCATAATCTATTTGCATGGTTTGGGGATCAACTCCGTATGAAGCAACCTTAAAATACTTTCCGGATATATTTTTAGCCATACCGTGAGTAAGGTGTCCACCGTGTGATAAATTCATACCTAAAATGGTGTCACCCGGTTCTAATACCGCAAAGTATACCGCCGTATTAGCCTGAGCTCCCGAATGCGGTTGTACGTTAACATGTTCCGCACCAAATATTTGTTTTGCTCTTTCTATAGCCAAATTTTCTGCAACGTCAACATATTCACATCCACCGTAATATCTTTTGCCCGGATAACCTTCTGCATATTTATTGGTTAAAGGCGAACCCATCGCTTCTAGTACAGCCTTGCTGACAAAATTCTCAGAAGCAATTAACTCGATTTTTTGTTCCTGCCTTTTAATTTCATTATTAATCGATGTATAAATATCAAAATCTACCGATTCCAGATTCTTCATGCATACCATTTATGCTACCTCCCTACAAATTCATACGATAGATTATAAACATATTTTAACACCCTGTCAATTCGCTATACGAACAAGGGTTAAAGAAAGTTAAAGAAAAACAAACGAAAGACAAAAACAAACATTCTTTTATATTATATGATTTCACTGCAAAAACAAATAAACTGAACTGTAGCAGTAAAAATGGTTATTGCAGTATAATCATTATATTATGTTGTGTTGTTTGCAAAAGTCCCTCAAATCGTTAATTTCCGAATCTGTAGGATCTTCATATGGCGGTCTTCTATAAAACGGTATCAGACCTTGATTTAAATAAATTGCAGTACGTATTCCTGCATCAAAACCACCTTTAAATTTCATTATGGCATCAAAAAAAGGTATTTCATATCGGGCTACAATTTCAACAGCTTTTTCATCGTTACCTGTCATAACATATTTGTAAAAATCCTGTGCTATTTTGGGGTTAATGGGTATAAATGTTGAAAAATAAGCATTACATCCGTAATCTTTAGCTTCCATAAATTTTTCTTTTCTACCGCCCATTATAAAAGTCCATGTATCTTTT
>CAZJOD010000107.1:0-13119 GCA_964547525.1 uncultured Clostridiaceae bacterium | reverse complement strand
TCATCAAGTGGAGGAATGTTGCCCGCCGTACCATATAATGTTTCGGTAAACCATTTTGAATTGATTTTTTCACCTTTTACTCCATCAAAGTAATGCACAACAACAGCCGAATGTGCTAAAAATCCGTCAGGCAGCTTTGGCATATAAAATTTTACTGTACCGTCCCTATTTACTTTAAAAGACTCAAAATGTTTTAATGCAAAATATTCTTGCATTTCGGTACTCATATAATAATCGACACGGTTTTCTGTCTCTCTCTTAATCAAATCTACATTGTAATTAAATGTTATCCCTTCTACCTCAACAATTCCTTTTTGGGGAGGAGTAAAACCAACATCAGGATATATTCTTCTTGAGGGGTCTATTATTCTGGCTAGAACAGCCGCTGCTTCGGCTCTAGTGAGATACTTTTTACTACCATATGTTCCGTCAGGATATCCCGTTATAATGCCTAACCCATATATTGTAATTAACATATCATATGTGCTCATTCCTTCGATAGATGACTTTGGATCAATAAAGATACCTCTTTGATATTCAGAAACCTTATACATGAGATTTACACTATTTCCATTCATCTGTACCCCCGGGATATCTCTTACAGCGGCATACAATATAATACTCATTTGCTCTCTGGTAATAGGTGCGGAATAATCTTCTATCTCTTTTCCGGAATTTACATATTGCAGCCAGTATAACGACTTTGCCGTATCAATATATCCTTGTGCCCAATAATTGCTTGAAACGATTGCAGGTCTGTAATGTAGCGCCATAACAAGAGACTTGATAAATTCATCAATTTTAAATGTATCATCAGGTCTATATGTTCCGTCCGGGAATCCATTAATTATACCTCTTTCTACAAGAAGTCCGACATCATTTGCAAACCATTCTGTTCCGGTTATATCAGACATCTTCTTTTCAGCATATACGGTAATATTACCGGAACCCCATATCATAATAATACTCATAAAAAAAATAACTATTTTTTTCATTACCGCTAATTTCCTTTCCTTAATTTTATAGCATTATAACATTGAAAGTTATGAACAGAGGTATATTTGAGCTAATTTGTCATTTAAATGTTTTTTTAGTATTTTTTCATTATGAATTCACTATGTATGATAAAAATTGAAAAAGACATATCCTATTTAAAAAACCCGCAGCCGCATCGAGCGTCCACGGGCCGGCGTACATTTTTAATGTCAAGTTTTTAAAAATGTATCCTGTTTAATAGGCCTGCAGCCGCATCGAGCGTCCACAGGCCGGTATACATTTTTAAAATCAAGTTTTATAAATGTATCCTATTTAATTGGTTTATTATGACTAAGTCTAGACCGAATATTCAAGCAATCTTTTTCTAAAATGCATATAGTTTTCAAAGCTTACCTCTTCAGGGACACCATGATCACATGTCGGTATGTAACCACCTCTTTTTCTCATTACAGGACATATACGATCAACCATTTTATCAATTTCTTCTTTGGTTGTAGCCAGCACTCTTTTATCCATACCTCCGGTAATTCTTAACTCGGGATATTTTTCAGCAGTCCTGACTACATCACAATTTGACGCTACTTCAAAAGGACTCATAACATCCATGCCGATTTCCTTGTATACATCAATTGAAGGATCACAAAAACCGTCTGTGTCTATTTGAATAAACATATGCTTAGTTTTGTCAATCTGCCTTTTTTTAATATTCTCAATTAATTGTTTATAATATGGAAATAAAAATTCTCGCATCATATCGGGTGATATTAATATTCCGTGATTATAGCAAATATCTTCCGCCAAAAATAATTGCTCAATATTTACTTTTTCTTGAAAATAGGCCGTAACGAAATCCGCCAACTCAAACCATTTACGCATACAAACGTGTATTAAATCGGGATCGTCATACACCATATAAAATAGTTTTTCCGGTCCTATAAGGCTTCTAAGATACATATACCCACCGATTACTTTTTGTGTTACAAACATTCCTTGTTCTTTAGCCTTTATTACGTTATTTAAATTGTTTTGCAATAATTTATCTCGTCCCGGTGCTTTTGAATCTAATCGCCATTCACAATCTTTCTTCCAGCTGTTTATATCTTTCACCGGATGTTCTAAGTATTCCGGCATAAAACCGTCTCTTCTTCCCTTAAAATAAAGTACGTGTCTCCCGGCTTTATCCTGTACAACTTCATGCTTTCCCCGATCTTCCACTACCAGCACATCAAATTCCGGACAAAACGCAGCTTCGCACCAACCTAAGCATCCAAGGACTGTTTCACCCGGATAATCGAATCCGAATAAATCTCTAAGATACTGTGGATCCTTTAATTTTTCTTTATCAATATGCCCTTCCTTTATCCATCTATCCATAGAGTAATATCCGAATTCTTTCATATATAGTGGTGCATCAGGTTTCATTGAGTAAAAATCTCTTGTTTTCTCTATACCCTTCGCAAATTTATCCATACCGATCTCCTTATAACATAATATTTTTAATAATATCGTACTTGCCTATCCATATCAACGATTTGTTAAAAATATTATAAACTTTTCATTTGCGAACATAATTCTGTCTCCATCTTTCAATACTAAGACTTTATTTGTTTCTATCTTCAGATCATTTACAAAGGTACCGTTTTTGGATTCTAAATCTTTTAAGAAAACATTTTGATTGTTTAGTGTAAATTCCGCATGTTTTTTACCTATAGCGGGATTATTTATAACATAATTAACCTGCTCTTCCTGTCTGCCAATATAAAAAGGTGACCGGTCTATATAAATCTTAAAATCCTTACTTCCCGGAACAGTTAAATATGGATTAAGTTTTTTGTGATTTGATAATAATACCGTATTAGAATTCCGGCTTTCAGTATTTTCTTTCTCCCAATCGGTCGTCTGATAGTTTATTATTCTGCGTACATGCTCAATATCAGGCAATACAGTTTTTTCTTGCTTAGGATCTCCATTTTCATCTTTCGCAAATTTAATTACAGGAACAGGTATTGTAATCCGTTTTTCTTTCTTTTCTATCTTTTCTTGTTTTTTTCTTTTTACTTTTTCCAATTTTTTTTTCGTCTTGTTACTCTCGTTATGTACCGCAAATCCTTTCCTTTCGAAAAATCCTTTTATATTATCTGTCTTTTTTATTATAAGGAATTCTATTGTGGCAAATATAACTGAAAGTCCTGTTATCATAAACAACCGGTCATCATTACCATAAGATATAATATATATTAAACCAATAGCAAATAAAGTAAAGATTAATCCTTGCAGCAAATATATGTAAAAATCAACTGATAAAACTCTTGTTTTTCCAACAGACCCTATTCCCTGCTTCTCATAGTCGTTTTTATGTGAAGGTTTGGGTATTTTAATATTAAATTTAGTATTTTCTTTTTCAGCTATTTCCTTGTTTATATGGTTTTTATTAAATTCATTTATTAAATCCAACGGTTCTTCCGACTTTCCCGGTATTTCATTAATGTAACCGTATTTCGCATTATCTCTGTCTAAAGAAATTTGTTGTAGCATTTCTTTTATATTTGGAATTGTAACAGAATCATCTTTAATATACTCTAAGATTTTCTGTGTATAGTTATCATATCGGTCTGTAGAGATCTTTGCTTTAATCGAAATGAATGAAATGATAAATTCTTTTAACAGTTTACAACCGTCAAATTTTCTACTTATGGGAATATAGACTAAATTTATTTGTCTATCCGATGGATTAAGATAAATATAGTCTGCATCCAATACAAATTTTCCTGCTGACAAAAGATACCTTTCGCATTGATATAATACATCGGTTACCGATAAAAGAAAATAGATCACATCCCTTTTAGTTAAAGTGTTTTGAATTAAATAATCGGAGAGAGTTATCTTCGAAGTAATGTCGTAATAAAAATCTAACATCGTATTTTTTTTGCTGTAATCCGGTGGTATAATGTTCACCAACTCATTTCGGTTATACGAAATCATTTTAATTTGATACGGATAAAAATTTTCATCAGAACAAGTCGAAAAAACAACATGACCGGTAGAGGCGGTATTCTTATATGTAACGGTAAAAATATCTAATATTTTGCTTTCCATTTTCATCACCTTCATGTAAAAAATTTTTATAAAATCAGATTAGAGTAATGTGTATACACTTTTTAATATTCATTTAACGTTCTTTGGACATCCGTAAGCATATTTAACTTCTATGAAAACTCCCATTTCAGCAGCTTCCTTTTTGCATATTTCTATTTCATTGACCGGAGGATTTTCCGACTCCGGCAAAACCAAAATCAATACTCTTTTTGTGTGAGCATTGGTATATATAGTCCTCTTTTTTACCTTATCTTTATATAATTTCATATCTTTGACCATTTTTAATTCATCTGTTATTGTCTTAATAAAAGCATTTTTGTTTTGATAAGAATCAAGTGAATAATCTATACTTCGTATGTTTATGATTTGCTCGAAATTATCAAACCCGTTTTTTAATACTCCCACCTTAAAATATGAATTATTATTATAAATGATTTCCATATCACGATTTAAAGATTCAATAATCGATTTCTCTTTTTGCAAAATATAATTACCCCTATCTACCGGAGTCATGTTTCGCCATACACTATAAACATCTTTAATTTCACTCTCCTTATTCAGCCCTTCCTGCCATGGATATATCATACTGCAGTGTTTCATATTAATTCTTATAAAACATCCTAGAGGTATTCTCGGTTCAATTTGATAATTAAGCACAATTTTTATCGTTTGTCCGTCACCAAGTATTTTTGATCCGGTAAAATTCAAACCTTTTAATCCCCCAACTATATGCCTGTCCGAAAGTATATCATTTACCTCACAGTCTTTGTTTCCGGTTATATACTTAGACATTACTGTTTTTAAGAATATTTCTGTTACTTCATCTTTTATTAAATCTTCCGCGACATTCAAAAGGAATAATCCTGCTGTATCACATATTGATTCCTGGTCGTGTTTTTCTTCTTTAGAATCAAATACATTGCTTAATTCGTATAAAATCTCCATTATATATGTGTTTATGTATTCTTCCGTTTTTTGGGCTTCTTCCTTTAGGTCTGTTTTAACATAAGCTGTAATATATTCACCTGTCTCAATGACCGTTTGATTTAAAGCGATCTGCATGGTATACCCAGTATTTATTATTTGCATTAAACATATTATTCCGTAAACAGCTAAAATAAATAAAGGTGTTACAAGAGCCGCTTCGCAGGTTAGACTCCCCTTTTTATTTTTTTTAGTTAGATAAAACATAATCAATAACCTTCATAAATTCTTATTTTAATCTGATATCTCTTCTTTTCATCAGAATATGTATTGATCCTATCTATAAATGCTTGAGACTCGAACAAATAATCTATAGAAACTACAGCCTCAATGATTACACACGTATTTTGCTTGGTCATAGTAAAATCGGGGTCTATAATCCTCATATTCAATTGAATTATGTCTTCCATACGATAAATTTTTTTATCACTGTTTTGTAACAATAATAAAATCCTTAGGTAGTCTATATATGACATATATAAAATATTGGTGCTATCGGCTGACGACAAATCGGTGCATATATCCAACGGTTGAAATATGCTAAATACAGAACCCACGGCAGAACTCATGTATTGTGCCAAATTAACGTTTATTCCTTCCAGATATGCATTTATTTTAGCATATAATCCGGTCGGGTTTGAAGAATCCATCTGTTCTGTTAATTCATTCATAATAACCGCCTTTAACTCATTGCCGGTTTGTGCTATTTTTTCAGATACACTTTCGATTTGACTGTTATAGTTAACATATAACCATTCATAGATTATATTTTTTATGTATTGCAATATATCATTATCATTTCCGTCAGGTTGAGTTTTAAGATCTCCATTATGATTTAAGTCAGAATTAGCGCTATCTATGTTATTTAAACTTAATTTATCATAAAGATTATCTGATACATAATAAAAACCTTTCTCCAATAGAAACTCATCCACTACATTTTCGGCGGCTGTTAACAAGAAATTCGCCACTTTATCCATAGCGGCACCTTCCACGGTACTTAATGTTATTTTTACTGCATCTTCCACTATGTTTTCCACAGTTTTTCCAATATCCGATAAATTAAGGTCCAAATAAAAATCAGTTTTATAAAACGGAACCAATTCTCCATTTGAAAGCTTTATTACATCGGTAACAGATTCCGCCAAAGCCCAAGCAACCATGATTAATGTTTTTATTAAAGGCACACCAACAACAGTCCAACCTGCAACCGCCAAAGCGATAGAATTTGCCAATAAACTTTTTTCATGATCCATATAAGCTCCTAACAGGTTCATAGCAAACCTTATAGCTAAAATTTCACCTTTTACTCCTGTTATGTTCACTTTTTCAGATTTATTACCTATCAATATATATTCAACTTCACCTTCCCTGAAAAACGAATTACTCTCATGTAATAAATTACCCCTTATATCAAAGAAATTATTCTTTGCTGTCATATTATTGTCAGTACTTTGATAAATTGATTCATTACCGGTTACAACATTTTTCATGGCCCCCAAAATATATTCGGTAACAAAAATTTCTTCTATAACATTTAAAGCTGTGTTTTTTAATATGTCATTTAGATTTGAAAATTTATTTTTTGCCGCTTCTAACCCTTTCTCAGCAGTGCCAAAAGTATTGTCTGTACTAAAATCCAAATCATTAGTTATAGAGTTCAAAAAGTCATCACCAATTATGCTCTTTATTTGTGACGGCAGGCTTTTAATTAATATGTTATCGATAGTTACATAGTCTTTTACATCATCATTGTTAACTACCTCTGAAATATCCTTTTCAACAGTACGCCTTGGATCCCTGGAACTGTCTTCAGTATAATTTGTGTTACGGGAATAATCGAATATAATATCTTTTGAATATTCGGATATATATTGGTTGAAACTATTTTTTAAAAGCTCCGAATATTTATATACATCAGACGTATCATCTGACTCTTTATAAAAAGTTTCTAATTTTTCAGGAATACAAATAACCGAATCTGTTATACTCTTTAAAACACCTAAATTTTCATGTAATGTACTACCAAGCCTATCCATAGCACTTGTACCGATTGTCATTAACATTTTCTCAAATTCCAATCTCATTTTTTGTGCAATTATGGTGTCATCATCGTTAAATAATTCAAAACCTTTCTCGGCCTGATTCATTATATCATCCGAGCTATTCGATATATCATTACATAGTTTTAGCGCATAAGCAGTTAATTGTTCCGATTCGCTCAACCAATCAATCAACTCTGTTTTAAGCTCATCAAGGATATAAAGTTGTTTACTATAATTGTCGTTTATAATTGCAATATTGTTATCAATATCTGTTAATACATTATGACCATACCATGGGATATCTTCTTTCATACCGGTGTTAAAGTCGGGATCTGTTATCAGTGGAACAAATACACCAAATACAGTAAAATTACACAATAATTCATTCATACGGTCTATGTAAGATACTAATTGTCCTGTCCCATATTCATTGATAAGAGAATTATTCCACATTATTTCTCCATTTTCATCTTGTGCAATGTCTAATATCGTATCAGATATGGCTTTGTTAATCAATTGTAATTCATTTTCTATGCTTATACGCAGTACCCTTAGTTTTTCTGTATATTCTATAAATTTTAATAAACTTATATGAGTATCCAATAATTTTTTGTATATTTCGGAAGGGTTATTGCCTAAGTTTGAATCCAAACATGCAAGTTTTTTAGTGGTATCGTTTAATAAAAATAAATTTTCTTCAATCCTATACACTTTTTTTTCCATGGAAATTTTATGAGTCATACCTTCGATTTTGTTGCCTATCTGTGATATAAATTTTAGTTTATCCAATATAGTTTCTAAGGCTTCCGCCGGAGCTCTGTACTTCATAAAATCAATAATTTGCATTTTAGTCACATCCGGGTTTGCCAGATTCGCAAATGGTATTATATTTACACTGTCAATCTCAAATCCAAATAAGTCCCAAAAATTATTTCCATTTACCACTAAATTATCTTTTATAACATGATATGCAATATAATCCGCAGTTAGGTTGCTCTGCTTATCATATAACGATTTTAGCCCGAATTTATCATTTAAGTCCTTAGAGTAAGACGCTAAGACCGAGTGGGCAGCTAATCGGCAGGCTTGTAAAGCTAAACTTTCAGCAGTTTTTATTCTTGAGTAATCCACAAAAACCCCCGTAAAGAAAATCACCACCGCTAAAATCAAGGATAAAAATATTGTTACCGACCCTTTTTTATTGAACACACTATCAACCTCTTTCGTAAATTTATGTAAAAATTCTGATAAAAGACTTAATGAATCAAACACATGTAATTACCATAATTAGTAAATTTTTTTGCAGCAATATTAACATATACAATTATTTGATTTTATTATCTTTGTTTTATGGTTTCTAAAAAGGTTTTTACAGGATTTATAAATTTTTCTATAAGTAATTGTGGCTTATCTGCTAATCCATACTTATTTAATAAATTTTTAGCCATATCAATATTGTCCGTCATTTCTTTAGTATTATTTAAAACAATACTAACTTCTGTGTTATTCGTCACATAACCTCTACTATCGGATCCTGGTAGATTAGAAAAAGGAACCGAATATTTCGCAGTTAATTTAATATAAAGAACTTGGTAAACTATATGATTTTCTATGTATGTCACGACTTTTATATTGTTTTTGTCAACAGGTAACACCGAATGATGCATCAACCGGTCTTGAACATATGATTCAATCTCGTTATGAAGCTTTTCCTTTAATAGATTGCTATATATATATGTTGTATCAGTTCTCGAGTAATCCGTAATGTAATTAAGCTTTTGTTCGGTTATAGACAACACTGCCATATCTCCTGCCGTTTGTGCCAATGATTTTAAATAAACATTTTGAAATTGCAGCATCACTACAAATAAAAGGTAGAAAACAACCAAAAGAATTATAGGAAATAATAAAGCCGCTTCAATTGTAACCACACCTTTGTTACCTTTAGAATTTATTTTACAATTGATATTAAAATTATAAATCCTTTTTTGGTATAGGAGATTATTCATATGTTTATCTTAAAATATTTACTATAATGTTTAATACTTTGTTGGTATCTTGATTTATAGAATCAAATATTCTGTTTAGAAATCCGGTTATGTAATCCTTGAAAATTAGAGCCAAACCTAACAATATAGCTAATATAATAACAATTTCTACAGTGTTGATCCCTTTATTATCCTTTAAAAATTTTACTAACATTATTTTTTCCTCCATGTTTTTATAAACCTTTTAATGCCATAACAGCCGGTAGCATAATCACAAATATAACAGCCAGAAACATTAGTATCATAGGGAAAGTTAATTTTGTCTCGGCTTGCTCTATCAGTCTTCCTGCATTTAGCTTCCTTAAGTTCCAACATTCGTCACATAAACGATCAAGCTCTTTTAAAATAGCCGAACCTCCGATAGTAATATTTTGTATGATAATACCGGTTAGGCGATTTATTTCTCTAACACCTGTTCGTTCAGCCAATTCCCGGTAAGCCTGTATTTCAGACTTACCGGATTGCATATCTGAAATAATCCTTATAATCTCCTCATGAAGTAAGCTTTTATTAATTGAGTCCTTAGCAATTTTTTCTAAGGATTGACGTACATTCAGACCCGCCCCCATTAATAATGTCAACTTTCCTACAAAATCAGGAAAATCTTTTTTGATTTCATTTGATCTTTCTTCTCCTCTTTCGTGTATCAACCTGTCACATAAAAAGAATATGCAAACCGGACAGGTGAGTAAAACTACAAGATATTGATAACCCACATCAGCAAAAATTCCAATAATGCAACAAACAATTGTGACAATAATTGTATAAACGATTTTATTCGCAATATGTATTTGCAGATAATACAATGAATAATCGAGACCGTAAATAAATCCGATCATTCTCATCAATCTCATATTATATTTTCCCATATAATCATGTTTTAATAGTCCTAAAAGCCATAATCCCAGCGGGATTAACTCTTTTAAAGAATATTCCGCTTTATCAAGAGGCTTAATGTATTCTTGAAATCTATCTTTCTGGGTGAACAGGTATATCAATATTAATACTGTTACCACACCAATAACAAAGGTTAAAATCAAATTCACCGATATCATAATGCCCAACTTCCCCTTTTTACATTAAAAATAATAATATTGTTCCGGGTTACACATATTGCCATCTTAATAAATATTTCTAAATCAAACACTTATATCCATTATTTTTCTTGACCATAAATAACCGCATACGGTTAATGCCAATGCGACGGTCATGACAAAATGTCCGACATGAGTCTCAAATACAGGTCGAATAAAGTCGTACGCGGTATATGTTAGAAATAAAATCATTGCAACCGGAGAGATTGATAATAATATTTGTTCTATTTTTTTTCCCGCCAGCATTGTTTCAATTTCCTGCCGAATCTCTATCCTGTCCTTTATTATTGATGATGTATTTCTAATTACTTCATTCAAATTACCTCCTTTTCTTTTACATACGATTACTACATCGGCAAAATTTATAATGTCTTCCACCCCCGATCGTTGTGCCAAATTATAAAGACATTTTTCTATACTTTCACTCATTGCCAATTTAGAAATAATAATTTTGGTTTCTATAATTATAAAAGTCTTATCATCACAATACATACTCTGTAATGATGATAATGCCGCTATAAACGAGTTTTCCAACGATCTTCCCGCTGATAATGAAGTTGAAAGAAAATAAAGCAAATCCTTAAATTGGATGTTCAACTCCCATTTTTGACTATATACTGTTTTTTTATATACTAACTTGACATAATAAATTCCCGTTACAGATAAAATAGAGGACAGCATAATATTCTGATAAAAAATAAAACCTATAAAAAACATAAAAGCCATCCCTTTTAAAGCGTTAAAAATGACATTACCTAAGGACTGCTCGAGTGTATTATAATCTTTTAAAATTGACGAGGATTCAATTTCATACTTTTTTACCGGGTTCATAAACAAATTTATTCCTTCCATATAATAATAATTCTATAGGTTCTCGGCTACATCATATATACGAAACTTTTCGTTATTAATTATTTTATTGCCCAAATTTTTTAACTTACCCTCTTGACCTGTTTTTTCAATTTCATAAGTAAATAGAGGATTCAATTGTATTTCACCGTTTATATACCCGGTTACCTCGCTTATCTCTAATACTTTTCTTGTTTTATCTCCCATACGTGATATAAAGATTATAATGTCTACAGCCGATGCAATTTGTTTTTTAATAGCTTCTAAAGGTATATTAGCCGCAGTAAGAACCATTGTTTCCAACCTGCTTAGAAGATCCTTGGCGGAATTGGCATGTGCCGTAGATAATGAACCGTCATGCCCGGTATTCATTGCCTGTAGCATATCAATAGCTTCATCCCCTCTGACCTCGCCGACTATAATTCTATCAGGTCTCATTCTTAATGATGCTCTTATTAGATCTCTGATTGTAATTTTTCCTTCGCCGTCGGGATTAGCATTCCTCGTTTCAAATCTGACTAAATTTTTTATACCTTTTATTTGTAATTCTGCAGAATCCTCTATGGTTATAATTCTTTCATCTTTAGGTATAAAATCAGACAAAGCGTTTAATAAAGTAGTCTTACCTGACCCGGTTCCACCGCAAACCACTATGTTGTATTTTGCTTTAACCAAGCATTTTAAAGCTATAACAGCTTCCTTGGTAATGGATTTGCATTCTTGTAATTTTTTCATGTCAAACGGTTCCGCAGCGAATTTTCTTATTGTTAATATCGGTCCGTCAAGCGCAAGCGGCCTCATTACGACACTTACACGACTTCCGTCATTCAGACGTGCGTCACATATGGGATTTGCTTCATTTACCGTTCTATTTACCGTAGATACAATTTTCTGTATTATATCGTTTAGCTGCTCAATATTTTCGAAACGTATTTCTACAGGATGTATTCTACCTTGTTTCTCAATAAAAACATTTCCCGGTCCGTTAATCATAATTTCAGTTACATCTTTATCATCTAATAACGGTTGCAGAATATCCATACCACGCATTTTATTGAATACAATCTTTATAACTTCGATTTTTTCATTTGCCGTCATAGGTAAGTTATGAGATCTTTCTATTACCGCATCAATAATTTTATTCCGTATGGTTTCATCCGAAACTCCATGATATAAATCCACACTTTCACCGACATGCTTACATAATTCGTTAATCAATTCTCCTGATACATTTACTTTCATACCGACCTCCAAAATGTATATTTTTCATTTGTAAATTTTATAATTGTCCAAAGCAGAACTTTTTTATATTTTAAGATTGATTACATTATATAACTCACTCATAGCTTTGTGCTTTGAGATGATATTGAAATCATCGATACCTTCTATAAAGTGAGGTAGCGGTACAGGAACCTTTATATACGAGTTAAATTGTTCTTCACATACATTTACCGACTTATTAGCCGTTAAAATAATTAACTTTTTTAAAATTTCGTTATCTACTTTTCTCTCAATGTAGCTTATATATGTCTTTAATTTCTCCATACCATACTTTGTAAATGTATAGGGGATAACAATTTTTGTGCAAATATCCATAATATCAGCGTCAATCGGGTCGGTCCAAACATCGGTATCGATTATTATGGCATCGTAAGGCTTGCTTAGTATTATTTGTTGTAGTAGAATTTGCATTTCACAGGTGTTCATTTCATCTAAATCAAGCGGAGTACTCACAGGTGAAAGATAATCTATGTTGTATGAAGGCTCTTTAAGTACACATGAGTTAATTTTTAACGGCAAATTTTTGTCATTATTTCTTATATAGAACAATATATCCGATAAACCTCTGACCGAAGCCGGATTAAAAAGCTTAATAGGAGAATAAAACCTTTCTAAGTTCAGATAGAACGGAACTTTTCCTCTAAGTGAGTATATAATAGCCAATGCACTTGAGATGACTGTTTTTCCACTGCCGCCTTCGGGAGAACAAACCATAATCACTTGAGT
>CAZJOD010000106.1:0-13308 GCA_964547525.1 uncultured Clostridiaceae bacterium | reverse complement strand
AGCAGAACAAAAAAACGATAAAAAGTCACATTATGATTTCACTGCTATAATATAAAGTTTTTGCAGTAGAATTATATTATAATTAATTATGCGGTTACTTTTAATGTAGAAGGGATAATAATTAAATGAATAAAGATTCTTTATATGAGGTAGAAACAAGATTTGCTTTCTCTGATGAACAAGAAACGATTAAATATTTACCGTTTTTAAAAGATAGTCTGGATTATGAAATATATTGGACTACACGAACATATGGTATGGAGTTATTTTTAAACGACCGGATATTGAGGTTTTCTGATGTTTATGCAGAGAATCGGAAGAAAAGATACTTCATCGGGCATAAAGAACCGGACATAGGAAGCTTTTGCAACATTCGATCCGAGATCGATGAAGAAATAACTGACGGATTAAAAAACAGCATTATTCTAAATAAGATTGGTATTCCGAATCAACCGGTCACTCCGGTGAATATAGCTGAAGTTTTCGAGTCTAAAGGTTTTACTTCTTTTATGTCATTTTCCGGAAGAAGCAAAATTGGAAAGAGTAAAGAGTATGGATTATCATTAAAACTTATGTATTGTAATATATTACAATATCCTTTGTTACTTGAGATTGAGAAAACCGCAAAAACTATGGAAGAAGCATTAGAATGTGAAAAACAAATCATTGATTTTGTCAATATATATAAGCTTAAAGATAGAGTAGTAAAACAAGAACCACCTACGCTGCTTTTGAACACAATAAGCTAAGAAAAAACAATAAATTTATTCTATGCGTTAACCTTTTTTATTTCTTCCGTAATTTTACGAACTTCATGTAGACTCATTCCGACCTCAATTAATGTTTTTGGTATTGTAAGTTTACCTATAATAATATGATAATATGTTTTTCACATAGTGTTATATACCACACAGTTACATTAAAAATGACAACCCCGTTAATACTTTAAAGCATTTGAACAGTTCAGCTACAAAGGGTAATTTTTATACTCGGGAGGTAGATTATATGTTAGAGAACTTAAAAGAAGAAGTTAAAACTTTAGGGAATGAAAATTGGAGAAATATGCTGCTTTATGTCGCCGAACTCCATGAAAAATCCATTCGACCTGTTGAATTTCCTTTTCCCTTCCCATGGGAAGAAATAGGACCGGGTTATTGTTATGGTCCCGCCTTCGGCCATTGGGACATCATACACCAGATTTTGGATAGTATTCCCTCTGAACCCTTACATGCCGAACAGCAGTTGTTAAATAATTTGGCAGCACAACAACCGGATGGTTTTTTGCCCGGTTCCATTTGGATGGGTAGAGAAAGAGCAAGGTGGGGTGAGGAGCAAGGGCATCCGCCGGTATGGCCGGTAGCGGTTCAAGATTATTGTGATATACATGGTAAGATAGATTTAATTGAAAAATGTTATGATTGCCTTATAAAACAAATTGATTGGTTTGAGAATAATCGAAGTGCCTTAGGATCGGGTTTTTATTACACGGACATATTAAATAACAAGTGGGAAAGTGGTGTTGACGATGGAATAAGGTTTGACCGAATTTCAACAGGTGCTTATGCTTGTATTGATGCGACATGTCATGTCTATCAACTCTTTCGATATGCGGAAAAGTGGTCAAAGACACTTAGTAAAAATGAAAGTAAATTATCGGATAAGACTAATAAACTTCAAGAATTTATACAGAATAAATTATATGACGACGAAACCGGATTTTTTTATGATATATGGTCTGTGAATAATCCGGATAACAGGCATTCGGCATTCGAAGGTATGTGGCCTGTGGTTGTTGGTGCTGCGACAAATAAACAAGCAAATCGGGTAATTGATGAGTACTTGTTAAATCCGGCACGATTTTTTACAGCCCATCCGATAAGTACGGTTGGAGTCGACGATCCGTTGTTTGAACTTAGATTATGGAGGGGAGGAACGTGGAACAGTATGACTTATTGGGCTGCACGCGGGTGTGTCAGATACAATAGGAAAGATGCGGCAAAAATATTGCTCGAAAGAGCTTTAAATGCCACAGCCAAACAATTTGTGGAAACCGGCACCATTTGGGAATTTTATAATCCTCTTCTCGGAAAGCAAGAGGATATCAAAAGGAAACCTTATACACAATATAATATACCTTGTCGTGATTATCTTGGTCACAATCCGTTAATAGCTATGGCAAGAATGTATGAAGACCTTTAGATATTATTCATTTTTACAGAGAAAAATTTTTTATTGTAAAAGAATTCTATTTAGATAATGAACAACTACACGTTCTTTACAAAGTTTAAGTATGTCTATTACCTTTGCAGTTATTATAAAGGAAATTTTCCGGCATTGGGTATAACGATTTTCTCACCGATTAAATAGCAAGAGGTGGTGAACGCATGCATGTGTCAACGAAAAACAACAGCTTACTACCCGATCAAATATTTTTTCGATAGACACACTGCACATAAACCGACAATCAACTGTCCTACAGTCAATCCTATAACCATGCCGGGAAAATCTGCGATATAAGAACCGACGAAAAGGAGGGGGAACATGATGCCCACCGTACCGACAACATTTAAAAGCATTGAATACCTCGGTTTCCCGACGGCATTAAAGCTTTCACTTAACCAGTTGTATTGATTGAGACCGATGCTTCCCGGCAATATGATTCTTAAATATGTTCCGGCCAGCTTTATAACTTTAGGGTCATCGGAGAAAATGGAAGCTAACACTTCACCAAAAGGCATAATCAATACCAGTAAAAGTAAACCGTAAGCTATCGAAATTTTTATTACAAGCTTTCGTGTACTCATTACTCTATCATATTTACCGGCTCCGAAATTTTGACCGATTATAGGAACTAGTGCTGTTCCGACTGCCATGCTAATAATTGTAGCAAAACTCTCGATTCTCTGCCCGGCGGCGATTGCAGCAACCGCTGTCGTGCCGATTGCGATACCCGCGGCAATTCGAGTCATACCGGCACGAAGAAGTTGTGGCAATAATCTTATAATAACATTTGGTATACCGATCCTTAATATATCAGACCACGATTGTAATAGTTCCTTTACTCCGTTATATTTAAAATTCAATAAACCATAATGAAAATGAACAAAAGAGATTGTTAAAACCATTCCGAAGGTTCTTGAAATTATTGTTGCAAGAGAAGCACCTCGAATGCCCATAGCGGGTAAACCGAACCAACCGAATATTAAAATAGGATCTAATATAGCGTTCATGATCGCGCATGTAATCATGACCAATAGAGGTCTGATCATATCGCCCATAGCTCGCATACTTGAATCACTAACCGGGGGTACAACAATTACAAAAGCACCATAATACCAAATGCTCATGTATTGTTTAACAAGTTCTAAAGATTGCCCTTCTGCTCCTAAAAGACGAAATACCGGGTCTATTGTTAAGGTACCTATGATAGAAATAAGAAACACCGAAAGTATAGATAAAAGAATCCCGTCTGTGGCAATACGGTGCATTTTATGTGTATTGCCACTCCCCATTGCTCTTGCGAGAATCGAACCGGCACCGAGGCTAATACCACCTGAAAAAGCACCGATAATCATAACAACAGGGAAGGTAAAACCCATGGCTGCCAATGCATCGGTTCCCAATTTCGAAACAAAATATGTATCTGTTAAATTAAAGATGGTAATCGCAAACATACCCCCGATGGATGGTAAGGCTAGTCGGAACATATGGCTTGTTATATTACCTGTGAGTAAGTTTCTTTTTTTCATCAAAATACCTATAAGTAATTTTAATATCGCTTTATAATACAGTAATTTGGGATTAAAATCAAACTGATATTAATAAAAATATAAAAAATAATAAAGCATAAACTGTTAAGATAATATTGGATTGATGTTGGGTGAATATCAAAAAAAATAAAATTGTTTTAGAGAAAGACATGTATTTTTTGAAGTTGTGTTAAGTTTAAATCAGGTGTTGTCATAATATAAAAAATTCGTTTAAGCTCAAAAGAATTCAAAATCATAATTTATTAAAGTTTTGATTAAGTTGTTGAAGGAGTGTATGGAACACTCCTTTTATGTGGTACGGCTATATAATTAATAAACCCATGAAGGAAAATGACAAGGCGGGAATGGATGTATATCTTGGATCATGCTAAAAGAATAATGTTTTGTAGCAAATTGTGAATGATACAAATATTCTAATAAGTATATTTCATTATTAGTTACGTCGCAAAGTATACCTGAAACACCTTGCCCGTTTATAAGGGATACACCGACAGGTTGGTTTATCAAATATGGAAGATCCGTTTGCCAAGGCATAATAAATCACCTCCTGTTAGCAGTATATTCGTGTTAACATAATTTGTTATGATGTTTGATACCACATATATATAAAGATATAAAAATGTGTTTTTTTTGAAAAAATAATTAAGAATAGCTACAAAAAAAGTGGAAAAGATATTTATACCGGAGTTAAACAATAAAATGGTAAAGATGATAAGTAATTAATTAGCTAACCGGTCGTGAAACAAGTAATTTAAATTATAATTCAGTATATAAAAAAGGAGACCAACTATGAGAATAATGCTACTTGGAGCACCGGGTGTCGGAAAAGGCAGTCAAGCTGTATTGCTTGCAAAAATACTATCAATTCCACATATCTCAACAGGCGATATTTTCAGATTCCATACATCCAAAAAAACAGAATTGGGTAAACAAGTAAGTTACTTTATAGAAAAAGGAACACTTGTTCCTGATGATCTTACAATGCAAATTGTTATTGAAAGGTTAAAACAAGAAGATTGCTCTAACGGTTTTATACTGGACGGTTTTCCTAGAACAATTCAGCAGGCGGTATTATTTGATGATGCTTTAAACGAATTAAATATTAAGATAGACATTATAATTAACATTGTTTTAAATGATGACAGTATAAAAAAACGTTTAACCGGGAGACTCATGTGTCCAAAATGTACAGCTGTTTATCATATAGAAGAAAAGGTCCCGAAATATGAAGGATTATGTGACAATTGCTATACAAAGCTTATCCGAAGAGAAGATGACCGTGAAGAAATAATAATAAAAAGACTTCAGTTATATCATAATCATATAGAACCTATTCTGGACTATTATAAAAACAAGGTTGAAGTAAAAGTTGTAAAAAGCAAAAAGTTAATTAGTGAAACAACAAAAGATATGCTATATGCATTAGGGTTACCCGTAGCTATGGTAAAACCGGATTTATTTAAAAAGGATTTAAATAATGAGGAGATGTTAGGTCATATCAAAAATCAAAATGAGTCAAGTCATTTTATACAGGTGTAAAAGGCAAAATTAGAATTTATGATCTCACTGCAATAACTTGCTCACTGTTAACCGGTGTGTACCGATGCCGATTAAACGAAGTCAGTCATATGTCATTGAAAATACCTTCACCTTCACCAATTGATTTTACAACTTAGGTTCAATGTTCGTTTATTTCAGAAAATAAAGTTTTTTAGTAAATCAAATGATAAATTTAATATAATTACTTAAATGAAACAGTAGGGTTAGGTTATAACATCACTGTTTCTTTTAAGTAACGATAATTGATCATACGTAATCTCTTATTTCTAGTATGTCTAAAATATAAATATGCCAATTACACCTGCGATGACAATATAGAAAACAGGATGATGCTTCCATTTATTTGTGGCATACATAAATACTGCGAACATAGCTATTGCTTTCAGGTTGAATAAATCTGCCAAGCTTTTTGTAGATCTGAAAAGATCGATATCAAATAAAGCAATTAGAGCAATATTAAATGCGGCTGCCGAAATGAGCCCGACAGCGGCCGGTCTTAACCCGAAAAAAATACCCTTCACAGTCTTGTTTTCGCTAAAACGGTGTAGAAATTTAGCAATTATACATATGATGATGATTGACGGAGCAACCATACCCAGAGTTGCAACTATAGAACCTAATACTCCTAATTGATTAAAACCGACATATGTAGCCATATTAATACCAATAGGTCCCGGTGTAGATTCGGATATTGCGACCATATCCGCAAATTGGGCATCGGTAACCCAATTACGGGTAATTGCTTCGCTTTGTAACAAAGGAAGAGCGGCTAAACCTCCGCCTACTGTAAATAATCCGATTTTGAAGAAAATCCAAAAAACATGTAAAAAATCAATCATTATTTTTCCCTCCGAGCAAAATGTTATTTAATATGACACCTAATATGCCGGCGGTTAAAATGATAGGGATGGGTGATATCTTCAAGAAGGCTATGGCAATAAAAGATAATACAGCTATTATTAGAGCTAACCAATGAGTTACGGATTTTTTCATTTTTATAACAGCGTTGATGATGAGAACAACAACTACAACTCTAATGCCGGAAAAAGCACTTTGTACAATTGTATTATCGGCAAATTGTTGAAAAAAGGCTGCAATTGCTATAATAATTATCCAAGATGGCGAAACCATACCAAGAGTGGCTACAATACCACCGATTATACCTTTCTTTTTGTAACCCACAAAGGTTGCCGTATTAATTGCAATGATACCCGGTGTTGATTGTCCGATGGCATAATAATCCATTATTTCTTCATCGGTTGCCCATTTTAATTTTTCTACGACATGTCGCTGTAGCATAGGCAGCATCGCATAACCTCCGCCAATGGTAAATAAACCGACTTGAAAAAAAACCGAATATAAATTCCATAAAATGTTTTTCTCTTGTTTCATTCGTCACCCTCGTTTACAAATGGTAATTTATTTTTAATTTTGATTTCCCTAATATTACATGATATATTGTTCAATGTCAATAAAGTTCAGTGAAGGCTATGCTTGAATAAAAAGGAAATCAATCGGTATTTCTTTAAATGAGTAACTTGTATACATTTTACTGCTTATCAATTTGTAATAATAATTATCCGGGTATCAAGTATGAATACTTGTTTTTATACAGTATATTAAATTCATCTTGAAACCGATATAAAAATGTATTATTATGTTTTACGTGGGTAATTTTTAACGGTGCTCTCGCAAGGCTCTTTATATTACATAAATGCCTTTTCCCATATTTAATCAGAGGAATATTGTGCAATGTTTAAGAAGTATTACAGTGTTGTTGTTTTGTTTCTATGTCTTTTTTTGATTATGGTTTATTGTCTACATAACAAAGGTTTGGCCGATAGTGTATTAGCATTGAGGTATACGGACATGGAGGCCGATTCTATGGTATTGTTCGAAAATACATATTATACTGTTACGAAAAAAAATAGCGGGGTGTGTATTCAAGACAATAACGGAAAAGACTTGATTAAATATTTCGGTTATTCTGCGGAGTACGGTAGTATACATAACGTAAAAGAAGTAACTATTGAAAAAGGTATGAATGTTGTTACGGTAGATCAAACTAAAGGATTGGATGTTGAAGATACAATATATATTGTTGCGGAAACATTCATGGGAAGAATGAACAAGCCTTTGGTTCAAGAAGCCCGGATAGATAATATCAACGATGATAAGGTTACTTTTTATCCCTCTCTAAATGAAAGATATCAATATGGTATATACATAAAAAAGATCAGTGATGTAATAAACGAACCACAAACCGTTATTCAAGATTTAATTCGATATGATGACAAAACAGAAATGCTTTTAACATGTGATACCGGTATAACTGATATTTTATTTAAATTTACTTTCTGCAATGATAGTCCTTCCATAAATATTTGTATCGAGACAAGCTATAAAAAATATGTAAATGTATTTAGAGAAAGTATGACATTACAGTTCGAAGATAGAGTTAATGAGGTATATAGAAAAAACAGAAAGCTTGACGATAAAATCTTTCAAAAAGAATATTATCTGGATAAACAAGGGGTGAAATTCGGAAAAGGCCTAAGATCGGTATGGTTATATAATTGTCAAGGAATATCTTCTCTGGTATTACGTACAAAAGAAAAGCAACTCACTGTTAATATTGATAGCATGCAGGATCACAGGTTTCATAAAGCACAAACAATAAAAGGTGTCGGTGAAGTGAAAAGCTTCTCAACATACGCTCCCGGTGATGTTCGAGTAAATATGTTGGAGATTACGGTAGGTAAAGAACCTTTTTCAACCCCTAGATTGATGTTGCAACCTGAAGGTTATTTAGCTACCCATATTTGGGTAACACATCCCGATGAAGGGACATTGGAGTCAAACAGGGCTATATTTTACGGAAGGGGAGATATCCTTACGCCTGTAGAAGCTGTAGGGGGTTTTATAAAGCATAATATACCCATAACAAAAGGCACTTTCTATAGTAACACCGGATATAAAACAAAAACTCCATGGGATGTGGCGGTAAAGCAGGAACCGGAATATGCTTGTTTTTTAGAAGATATATATACATACGGAAATGAAATATGTTTACATACAGTATCGCCTAGAGGAAATCCTGATAGAGAGCTTTATATTGAAGCAATGAATTATATGGATAAGTTTAAAGCCGCAACTTGGATTGACCATGGTTATTTGGGTGTAAACATAGGTTTTGACGGTTTAAATAAAGAAAGCTTGTTTTTTGGGGGAGATTTATGGAGGAGCCACAACATTAAATATTTTTGGCATTACAGTTCAGAAGACATAACAACAACCGACCAAGGTAAATTGGATTTAATGCAAATAAGAAACGGTGATAACTTTATTACACCGTTATATTGGCAACACCCTACTGTGACAGGCAATTTTTATACTTTTTCAACTGCAGTAATATATCCGGGAAATTATAAAGTGTATAACAGTACAAACCTTAAGGAGCTTATCGGTAATTGGGGTGTATTTATAAATCATAGCTACCCTTCAAGAGTTAATGGTAAAAATCCAACCGATTACATTATTACGGATAAACACGGAATTATGAATATAAATCCGGAATTTAACAACTTGCTGGCTGAAATGGCAGGTTTTAGAGATGAAGGATTGTTATACCTAGCCACTATAAAGGAAATGATGGATTATTGGACCGCTTTGGAAAATATAAAGATGGAAATTCTGACTGACGGATCGATTAAGATAACAAATTTTAATTACTTTATGATTAAAAATATGAGTCTGGCGGTCAAAGCATCTCAGGTCTTAGTAGACGGTGCTGAAGTGTGTAATAAAAAAGTTAAAAATGATATTATAATATGGTTTGATATTGATGCGTTCGCATCTAAAGTGATTTCAGGTTGCAGATAAAAGAATAATACATGAGGTTTGTTAAAAAATAGGTTTCTATTGAAGTTTAACGGCTTTATTGTAATGAAAGAATGATTAATTAAGTAGGCCACAGGTTATGTATGATATTTTAAAACCGGTGGCCTGAGTTTACAATTAATAATAAGATTCTACTGTAATAACTATTTTTACTGCAAAAGATTGTAGATATTATACAAAAAGTCTTATGGTGTGCTCGCCCTCTGTCATCTGAAATAGCACAACATGATTGCCGTCGTGTGATTTTATATGTTTAAACATTAAGGTTGATTCGGCTCTATTCAGGTCCGGTCTTTCCCATATGGCAAATGAATAGATTCCTTTTGCCAAATTTTGATCAATTCTAAATTGTAACTCAATACCTCCATCGATGTTTGTAATTTTATATGGTATATAAGGGAAAACCTTAAAAGGGTAATCTGCAGAATTTGAATCATTAGCTTGCCTGGTGTAATCATACATTCTATACATATAGTTACCTATGCTTTTTTTATAATGAATTTGACATCTACCGTCTTCATAAAGCATGGCTTTGTCCTGTGGAAATCTTTTGTCCAGAGTAACACCGCTATATAGATAAGAATTACTCCCTTCAGGGTTTTCTTCTCTAAAAATTTTTGTAGCTTCGTTTAAGGGAAGCTTAATGATCTCATCTTTTCTGTTATTTAATGCATCATATATCTTATCAATTATTATATCTTTATTATGTCCTTCATCAAAATAGCACCTTGTCTCTTCGTGTATTCTTACTATATTGGGTAAATTGGTTGGGGTGTTATCTACAAATTGAATGGCGACTGAGGCTAAATAATCACCTGCTTCTTGTTCTGAATAAAAGCCACCTATTCTCGGTCTTGCAGGATCAGCGGGATCTAGACCCCAAGCTTCCATTTTGTCAAGCTGTAAGCATGCTGAAAAGTCTCTTGAGAGCCAATGTGTCATAACCACATCGTACTTAACAGGAGGAGTTTGACATCCCTTAATATTATTTAAGGCAGGATAATACGGACCTAAAGGACAACCCTTCCAACCTGAGTCATCAACATGCCCTCCTTGATAAAAACAAGCACCCGCCAGATTTTTTGCCCATTCAAACTCTTTTGATAATTTAAGTAATGCATAGATATCGGATTGCCAAAATTTTATAGACCAAACACCGTCTATTCTTAATCCGACCTCCGAACATTTTTCATGATGATAACGTAAGACTTCTTCGGTATTTTTTCTGTTTACAGGAGAGGGCCTTTGGGTTATTTCAAAAGTCACATATATACTGTCACCATCTTCTTGATACTTTTTCAAATAAGGGAGTGTACCGTTATTATTTGTATACTCGTTATCATTTATTATCCAAGTGACAGGTTGACTATGTTTTGATAACAATGCTTTTACATGCCGTATTGCTTGCACCGGGTCTGTGTTTGGACAATAATGTCTATGATTAACCCATGGAGGAACCGATTTCCTATTGGAAACATCAACAAGATTGTCATCATTTCCCGGGTGTCCCGCACAAGACATTTCGCTTACATGAGATGAGAATGTTATAATCGCCTTTCTGTTATTTCTATCCATATATAAACCTCCGTGGAATATAATCTCTAATAACTTTAGTATAGTTTTTGCCGGCTACTAAAAAAGTCCTGTTAGATTTGAAGCTAAATATTTATATAATTATACCGGTTACGAATGCATATAGATACTAATTGATATGGTAAAATAAAATTTCATTACCGGTGGACATTTATAATTTACAGTTTTTATTCCCACACAGCTTATCGATACAATTATTACAACGCAATTCCGCGTTTGTTTCTTCAAAAAATCTTTCAGGATGTAAGAAAAAGCATAACTCCCAAATAATCAATTCCAGGATTCCTAGAAAAAACAGACTAAATGAAAAAAATCCCGGACTAAAAAGCAAAGGTGAGAACATCATCATGTGATCCCAATTAAATATCCTACATGTTGTGCAACAACGATTTCTCAATATCCAAACTCTGAAAGGACACCAAAACAGTACAAACATCAAATCCAAAACATAGAATATAACAGAAATAAGCAGGAGGTCCTTTAATTTTAACAATCTGTTTGCCTGTAAAACACCAATTATAATAATAATGCCAATCCAAATTACCATAACTTTTAAAGCGTCAAACCTACCCTTTTTTATTAGGTTTAACAACTCTGTTTTATCAAATAGTTTTCTTATAGGTTTATAAAATTCCTTAAGGTGTTTAACAGATCCCAAAGATATGTATTTTCTTGTAGGTATAAATTTATGGAAAACATCAATAACCCATATTACCCAAAGTATGTGTAGCCAAGACAATTTATTGAAAAAATTCAATCCTTCCATGACAGTAAAGCTTTTAGGATATGTAAAGTACATTATAATGGTAAAAGCTAGAACAAAAAGGCGAAATATAAATTGTGTTTTATATAATTTTCTTAATTGCGGGATGTGAACTTTCATATATATTCCTTTACAAAAGTTAATCTTATTTATTATTGATTCTACTGCAAAACCTTTTTTTATTGTTCGATTTTTATATTATATATTCCTTGAAATAAAAAGGCAAATATTACATATTAACTGAGTATAAATTTTTTATTTTTTATTCGTCATATAATCGTCATTAATATAGATCCTTATGTTTCTTTTATCATTGGTATATGATACAATTTTTCCATATATAAAAATATATTTATCCCTATAAATTATGTGTAAAAGTGCTGATTAATGCAGTACTTAAGGAGGTTTTTTATGATTATACCGAAAATTGATCTACACGCTCATGTAATTCCGGATAAAGAGTATCCGAGACTTGATGGTCATCATTTTTTAACCCCTGACGAAATTCGTATAAAGTATGATGCTATTGGAGTTGAAAAAGGTGTACAGCTACCAATTGCTTCACCGGAATTTGAATGTGATCTGTTAACTAACAAAGAAGCTCGCTTACTTGTTGAGACGGTACCGGAAACTATCGGTTGGTGGTTTTGTAACATTGATCCGCGTTGGGGCACCAATCGTCCCGATGCAAACTTGTCTATGTTTTTAGAGTATTTTAAATCTTGTGGAGCCAAAGGAGTAGGAGAAGTAACGGCAAATATGTATTTTGACGACCCTTACATGGAAAATCTATTTTATCATTGTGAGAAGTGTCAGCTGCCACTTTTATTTCATATGGGGAGACTAGGTGGTGGAGATTACGGTATAGTAGATGATTTCGGATTTCCAAGACTGGAAAAAGCTTTACAAAAATACCCGGGTCTTTTATTTATAGGTCATTCTCAGAAATGGTGGGCAGAGATTAGTGGCGACTGTACAGAGGCGCAACGAGCCGGTTATCCTAAAGGGAAAGTGGTGCCGGGAGGACGTACAGTGGAACTTTTACGTAAATATCCTAATATGCATGGAGATTTATCAGCAGGATCCGGTGAAAATGCAGTTATGCGTGATCCGGAATTCGGGTATAAATTTTTAGAGGAATTTCAGGATAAATTATACTTTGGAATTGATTATTGTGCCATACATAATGTTATGGAGTTATCAAAATTTCTTGACGATGCTGTAGAAGCCGGGCACATTTCTCAAGTGGCTTATAATAAAATTTGTCGTGATAATGCCTTAAGATTGCTGGATAGATAAAATTATAAAACGGTTGCTTGAAGAAGAACATTGAACCGGAGTTGTAAAATCAATTGGTGAAGGTATTTTCAATAATCGGTATACTCCGGTTCATAGTAAGAGAGTTGTTGAAGTGAAATCTTTAATATATTTTTATGTTTTTACGTATTATTTAGATTAACAATACACTATACTGTAAGTATGTAAGTATTTGAAAGGTGAGCAAATATGAACCGATTAGAATTACTAAAACTTGAAGTTATGAATGTTCCTCTAAACGCGAGAAATATATGCAATTATTTGATGTATGAAGGATTTATAGAACATTTAGATGATGCCGTACCTATAGCCCGAGCGTATGCTATACAAAAACTCTTTACGGGGCATGTCAAACATATATATCAAAATGACCTTATAGCGGGATCTATACGGGGATGTTTGACG
>CAZJOD010000105.1:2621-13523 GCA_964547525.1 uncultured Clostridiaceae bacterium | reverse complement strand
AATACCTTAAAACAGTATGGGGTGTGGGGTATAAATTCGATGGAGTTAGAATATGAAGCTTGGTATACGCTCTCAACTCAATATAGCTTTTATTCTTGTTGTTGTTCTTCCTCTTACTGTTACATTTATCATGTTAAGAATAGTTACCGACAGAGTAAACAGTGCTCCTGATTATGAGCATTTATCTCAACCTGATGTTTTTTTTGAGAGAATGATTCAAAAAATACAGAATAATTTTGCCGATATAACAACATATAAGACAATTACAAAAGAGTTAGAGCCTTACTTCGACAAATTTGAGGGGTATCTGCAGATTATTGACACTGAAGGCCGGATTTTATATGATTCGTTTGACTCTGATGCTTTTATAAAAAACAAGATTGTTCCTTTTGAAAGTATTTATGTTGCTGGAATCGCACATACACAGATAAATCTGCACCATAAACGGCGTATCAATCCGGTTTTTGCCGATAATAAGCTTGTGGGTGTTTCTATTTTTGAATATGAGGAAAACAGAGCTATTGGTGTAGGTGTCAGAAGTATCATGTTTTATATAATAACAAGTATATTGGCAGGTTTTATTTGTCTTATTGTTCTTATGTTTCTTCTAACTTTGCTAATCACTAGAAATATTCTTATTCCTTTAAAAGAACTTGGTGCTGCAACACGAAAGATTGCACAGGGAGATCTGGATTTTAATATCGACTACTCAAAGAAGAATGAGTTGGGGATCTTTTGTGAGGCTTTTATAAGCATGAAAGAACAGCTGAAAGCTGCAATAATAAAGCAAAAGCAGGAGGAGAATGAAAAGAAGGAACTTATTGCAAATATATCCCACGATCTTCGTACTCCTATGACATCCATTAGAGGTTATGTAGAAGCACTTAAGGATGGAAAAGCAAAAGATAGCGAAACTTACACCAGGTATCTATCTGTTATTGAAAAGAAAACTGAGGGCTTGGATAGACTAATAGACGATTTGGCTATGTTTTCAAAGCATGAACCGGGTAAAATGACAATGTATTATGAAGAAGTTGACAGCAGAGAGATGCTGGAAAACATAGCAAATATTAAGGAAGCTGAATATGACAGAGATAATGTTTCAGTACTCATAAAAAGACCGTTTCCTTCTGTAAAGGACAAGTTCATGATATTAATGTTTTGTTTTTTAACACTTTTCAGATTAAAGATTATTTATTTTTTCAAAAGCGGAAGTCATTTCTCAATAAAGTTTTATTGTTTTCTCAGCGTATAATTAATTCTAGAATAAAAATCCGGAGGAGCTTGTAGATCAGATACTCAAATATTCCCGTTCGCGTAAGATTAAGCTGATGGTCATAGGATTATAACATGATCATTAAATTTTTTCTATTTTATAAATTATTACTTGACTCTCACATTGTGTGAGGGTTTAAAATAAAATTACAATTCGAATTGTTAAACTAAGACAGGAGGTATCATGCTTAAAATAGGTGATTTTTCTAAAATTACAAGAGTATCTGTCAGAATGCTGAGACATTATGATGAGATTGGATTACTAAAACCACAAGATGTAGATAGGTTTACCGGGTATCGTTTTTATTCTGCCGATCAAATACCAAAGGTAAACAGGATATATGTGTTAAAGGAAATGGGCTTCTCACTTCCTGAAATATGCGGACTTATGGATAAGGAGATGAATTCAAAACAAGTCTTGAGTCTTTTACATAACAAAAAACGTGAAATCTCATTTGCTATTGAAAAAGAGAATGAAAAACTATTAAGAGTGGAGACGCTTATTAAATTTTTTGACAAGGAGTTAAATTTTATGAAATATGAAGTTGCTTTAAAAAATATCCCGGCTATCAAGGTGTTATCACTGAGAGGAATTATTCCTACATATAACGCAGAAGGTATGTTATGGGAGGAACTGCAGAAATTTGTAAGGGAAAATAACCTGAAATGTGAAATGCCATGCTATGCAATTTATCATGACCAGGGATATAAGGAAAACGATGTAGATGTGGAAGTTACTATGTGCTTTAATGATTCTGTAGAAGAAACAGAAAGGATAAAAATCAGAGAGCTTGAGGCTGTTACAGAGATGGCAGTGATCATGCATCAGGGACCTTTTGAAGAGATGACAGCAGCATATCATGCGTTGGGAGTATGGTTGGAGTCTAATGGTTATGAAATGAACGGACCAACAAGGGCCATTTATCACAAAGGACCATGGTGTGAAGAAAATCCTGAGAATTATCTGACAGAAATACAAGCACCGGCAAAAAAGAATAAATAATAGAGAATAAAGTGGGTGAGTAAACATACTCACTCACTTTATTTTATATATTAATAAAATATTAATAATTCTAATATTTTTATTTTATTTTTATAGTATAAAATAATTCTAAAGGTTGCCAAAGAAGAACTTATAAATGAGAAAAATCTTTGACAGATTACGTGAATAATTAAAAAAGAAATATAATTTTCCCTATGTAGGAATAGTATTTGGTATAGTAAAAGAGCAGTATTGAGTTTTATTATAACCGGTACTGCCATTTAAGGGTATAGGAACAGGCGTAGGATTTGTTTTTGTGAGTGGGTATAGAGAGTTTTTAAAAAGTAAGTCAAACTGATATAATATATGAAATAAATAAAATAGTAAGGTGAGGTTCGGTTGTGAGGGGGAAGATAAAAATGTTAAAAATACTAGCAATTATAATTATGATTATATTGTTAATAGCAATTATTATTATTACTGCACTTATGTTTAATCATAATAATCAATTAAGAAAAGAAGCAAAAGAATACCTGCCACTAGGCAGAATTGTTGAAATAAATGATAAAAAGTTGCATGTATACATACAAGGCGAAGGAGATATTACACTTGTTTTTATGGCCGGACATGGCACCAGTAATCCAACATTGGATTTTAAGCCCTTATGGATGAGGATGATAGATGACTACAGGATTGCAGTAGTAGAGAAATCCGGTTATGGCTGGAGTGAGACATCAAATAGTCCAAGGGATATAGATACTATGCTTGAAGAAACCCGTATGGTGCTGGAACTCTCAGGAGAGAAGGCTCCATATGTACTCTTTCCCCATTCCATGTCAGGGCTAGAGGCAATATATTGGGCTCAAAAATACCCTTATGAAGTAAAAGCAATTATAGGCTTAGATCCATGTATACCTCAAACGATTGAACTAATTCCTGAGCCTAAAAAAATGCAGCTTTATTTTATGTATTTCGTATCGAGAATGGGTCTATCCAGATTTATACCGGAATCTGAAATTGGTGAAAACTTGCCTCTGATGAAATCAAATAAACTATCAGAAGAAGATAAAAATCTATATTTGTCTGTTTTTTATAAAAGTGCTTTCACTAAAGATATGTTAAGAGAAGTTAATTATTTGAAAGATAATGCTGGAACGGTAGCAAAAAATGAAATTCCAATCAACACCCCCATGTACTTTTTTATTTCCGATGAACAAGAAGCTAATGCAATTGGTTGGAAAGACGCATTATCTGATTATCTTTCGAAGATTACTATTGGAAAGCATATGCAGCTTACTACAGGTCATTATGTGCATTATGATAAAGCAGATATAATTGCCCGGGAGGCTAAATTTTTTCTTGAAGATATAAATAAAAGTAATACTGAGGGTTAATGTTGTTATCACTTCTTTGACAAATAGCGTATGTGCTTTAGAAGTGTGTTAGGTACCTGTTTAGGGGTGTCAAGGGGACGGGGGTATTGACACATATTAGTGCATATGGTAAGTTACTACAGTGTTGATTGGCATGCCGAGAGGACCAAGAAGAAAAAGTGGAAGTGGAATATATCATGTCCTTATGAGGAAATAAATCGTCAAACCCTATTCGAGGATGAGGAAGATAGTAAAATTTTTATTCAAACTTTACAGAAATACAGAGAGATTTGCGAATACAAGTTGTTTGTTTATTGCCTAATGGGAAATCATGTCCATTTACTATTAATGGAAGTTAAGCAACCATTAGAGACAGGAGTTGAGACATGTCTAAACTGCCAAATACACTAGTTATCCTGCCTTACGACCCAAATTGGAAAACTGAATTCGAGCGCATCCGCGATTATCTGATGGAGCATATCGGCGACATGGTCATTGAGATTAAACACATTGGTAGCACTTCGGTGCCCCTAAAAGAATGAATGAACAAGAGGACACGGTTTTTCATCTTATGTCCTCTTTTCATATATATTATAGAAGCCGTTTACTTTATTAAATGAAAGCAAACGGCTTTCTTCATGATAGGAGGAAACATAAATGGTAAAAGTAATTACTACTGCAAACCGGAAAGGATGAACCGGTAAAACTACGACAATGGTAAACTTATGTATAGGGTTCGCTGCACAAAATAAAAAGGTTCCTTTAGTTTATGAACATTCCTTTATGATGATTATCAGCTATTCTTGCATACCATATTATGCTAAAATAAGTTTATATAAATGTAAGGATTACAAGGGCCGGTTGAAAAAGTTATGCAGAAAAATAATTATATTAAGACAGTTATTGAGTTTATAGAATGCAATTTATCAAGTGAAATAAATGTTGAAATGATAGCAGAAAATCATTTTATTTCGCTTAGCCGGCTATATCGGGATTTTTACACATATACAGGTCATTCAATCAAGGAATATATCCGTAAAAGACGCATATCCAATGCCTGCGAAAAATTGAAGTGTTCTGATATCCCACTTACCATCATTGCTGATGAAAGTGGTTCCCAAACACAACAAGCATTCCACAAACAATTTAAAAATATCGTTGGCATGACTCCTCTTGAATATAGGAAAAGTGATACATATTTCTACTATTACCCTTTTTATGTGGATAAAATTAGCATGGCTGTAAAGGTTGGAAATGAAGAAATACCCGAATGTAAAACAACAAAATTTTACGATTCCTGCTTGATTGGAATTGAAGATAAAGCTATAGCAGCGCTAAGAGAGACTAATAAACGCATTTTCGGTAGGAACGGAAAACAAATTGGAAATCAGTTCTGTTATGAAGTCATGAAAGAAAAGACCATTATAGGTGGAGACTGTCCGGGGAAAACGGGGACTTACGCCACTTGTGTTGTGAATTATAACGAACAAGACATCAATGACGGCTGGAATTACCTTTATAATACATGGCTTTCAGCCAGTATGTTTGAGCAGTCCGAAGAAGGATACTTTGAAGAATATCTATTTAGAAACGGTAAACCGCATAAGCTGAAACTTTATCTGCCTGTAAAAAAACGTAGGACAGCGCAACATATAATCATCTCACAAATACCGGAAATGACCTTTATCATTGCCAGGGAAAAGGGAGCAAACGCCGAACGCAAAGCGTCGGAAAGGGTAATGGCTTTTTTGCAGGAGAGTTATCCATTATTGATTCGAAATGCGCGGTACTTTTATGTATGTGCCTATGGTAACGTCTGTGAATGCGGAGTGGAATGCGGGGAGAAGCTTCAACTGCCCCCTGGCAGAAATTTGGAGATTTTGCGTATTCCTGCTGGACAATATGCCGTCCTGCCGGATGACTGCTTTGGTGATACAAGTATGGGCAAAGCAAAAATTAACACATGGTTAACCAATAATGGCATTGTCCACGAAGCCAAGCAACCGGTATTCGCTGTTTATGAAACGCTAAATGGGAAATATGATGCAGATCATATCCGAATGAAATTATACAAACTCATAAAAATGACAAAAACGGATAACGAAACCGCTCTTTATTGAGATAAAATAAAAACTGTCTGAGATAGGAGGATGGAATTGTGAGCGAACTTATTAAAAAAGTTAACCAAACCTCGGAGAGTTATTCTCCAAAGGACAAACCTGAGATATTACGCATGGTAGAAGAAAACGCGGGAAAAGTCAGAGTAGTAAAATCATATGAAGTAAGAACTGCTAACGGCGGTAGCTATATTGATGGTATTCCTATGCTTAAGTGGGGGGAATGGAGAGATAACACCTATTGCGGATGTATTACTGCTCTCTTAAATGCCACGGGTGTTCCTATTTCTTATGAAGAAGTTATGGGGTTGTCAGGAGTATGCTATCAAGCACTTATGCGGGATGATTGGGATCCCAGCAGTCAAATGCCACAAAATGGTACACTGTGTGAAAAGAATGTAGGTGATACACTCGGTATATCTTCTTACACTCTCAGAGAAGATAAAGAAATATACGAACAGGCGAAAAAAAGCATAGATAGTGGGTTCCCGGTTTTATTAGTCGGTGGCAGATGGGCCCCGGAATGGACGCTAGCTTGTGGTTACGAAGTTGAAAACGGTATAAATAGATTTTTCGGACGCACATATTTTGATTGTCAATATAATATAAACCCTGATAAAGTTATTGAACATCAGTCTTTAAATGTTCCCGAAAATGAGATCTATACTCAAAACAAATATTTTTATATGAGCGGATTTCCCGGCTGGTTTCCTGGAGCATTGACAAGGTTCTATGATAAAAAATGTGAACCCATTTCACGCAAACAAGCATTAAAGATTTCGCTCGAAACATGTATAAAAATGTTTGAGCAGCCTCCCAAAGAACACCATAAATTTGGTTATGATGCATATGACATTTTAATTCAAGGGTTTGAACTTGGCAAAGCAGAATATCAAGCGAAATGTGGTTGTGATCAATATCATATTGGGTCAATGCAGGATGCCCGCAGCGCAGCATATAAATATCTTAATGCAAGCGTCGATTTACTCTATGGTGAAAACAAAGTAAAACTTTTGGAAACAACAAGAATCTACAAAAAGATGCTTGAGAATTTACTATCAGCAGTTCCATATGAAAAAACAACTGCTGTCTTTAACTATAATTCAGCACCGGTTTGGGATGTAACACAGCGATGTGAATTAGTGATAGCATTAAAAGAAAATAAAAATTTGGAAAAACAAGCACGGGTTATTGTAAAAGATATTCTTGATAATTGGGATAGTTAAGAACAGTAAAAACGCTTTTTATTCAGATAACACTACGTTGTTCGAGGAGGATGGAATTGTGAGCGAACCTATTAAAAAAGTTAACCAAGCCACTGAGAGTTATTCACCGAAAAATATGCCGGAGATCATTAACAGATTACGAGCATTGAAGGATGAGATAATTAATTTGGAGAAACTGCCCAAGACTAAAACCCTTGACGATATAATTTCACCGGACGAGCCATGGGTAGGTAGTTGCCAATATCTGCTGTGTTTCACTTCGTTATTTATGCACATCGAGAAGCATAATACGAACTATTATACCGATTTATCCACAAAAGATGATTTTAATTATAATTTTGGAAACACCGATAATAAAGGTAATCTTGCTCAATTGAATCGGGAGCGAATTTATAAGGTTTTCCTGACAGTTACCGGGATGGGCCTTACGAATTATTGGAGGAGCAATGAATACCCGCATAATTATGAGATCGCAAAGGACTATGTTGCACGCTCAATGAATTTCGCTGGATATACGTATGAAGTAGTACAAAATACCGGCCAGGATATAGTCATGAATAAAATTAAGATCATGATAAATTCCAACCTTCCTGTGCTCGCACGTTATAAATCAAAATGGGTGATTATCATTGGTTATGACATAGGTAAAAACACCGTAAGCATAAGAAAAGGCGGTGGATCTGTTTCTGTAATTGATTACGCGGATAAAATTGAATATCTTGTCTGTGTTACAGACACTTGCTGCGAAAAGTCAGATTTAAAAACTATCATATACGGTATTATCGAAACAATGGAAACCAGCGGCGAAGGATTCGGTCCACAGGCATATTATGAAGCTATTGAATACTTTTCAAATGATGATTTTTTCAACAGTGCTGATGACGACACATTAAAAAAGGCTAGACAGCATCAAGTGTTTGACTTTTTTGTCAGTCATGCAGAGGCAAGGGGCTTTTCCGGTCAAGGGTTTGAATGGCGGTTCCTGAACCGCTACGAAGAAGCTAATAAAATGGCCGATTTATATAACAAACTAAGTTATTATGGTGATCAACACCACCAGATTGCATGGAGCGGTGATCATGCTTGCGGTGAATTTAAAAATCTGCGGAGTCGCTTTGTTAGAGAAGCAATGATATATGTCATATACCAAATGATGCAAAATGACATGATTATATGCCATCTGTTAAAGGAACTTATTCAACTCGATACTCCGGATGTATTAATGCCTATTGATAAAAAAACGGGTAAGGTGTTGAATATACAACAAATACATACAAAAGAAATGACTATCAATCAAGTCATGGATAAAATCAAAGTAAAATCAACTGTCTATGTTAATTTCAATAATGATTTAGTAACTCCGGACAACACGGATTGGCAAATCGAAAATGGAATTGTCATAATCAAGTCGCCTTTAGATAGAGAAAACAACATGATTATAAAAAAGGATTTGGCACTGCCATTTAAAATTGACATACGTGTTAAAACTGACAGCACTAATATACACCTGCATTATCACAGGGGAAATGTTTTATTTGAGGGCTGGAGGCATATTCCGGGCGAATTGAGGATAGCCGACATTGCGACAGGGCTTGATCTGGGTTATCCTGGTAAAAGCATAATCCCGGTTGATAAATTTATGGATATATCATGGATAGTTCACCGTAATTTCATGGCTGTAATCGTAGATGGTGATGTGCGGCATTACAGTGAGCATTATCCTTATATGAATTTAGAAAACATACCTTCTGGTAAAATTCGTTTCGGGGCGGCCAAAGGAAGTAAAATAACAGTAGAAAAATTAACAGTATCAGAATTAGAATAATTTCATGAATGGTAGATATTGAAGTACTGGAAAGGAGCAAGGAAAAATGATATTTGACAGAAATATTAAAGAATTTCCATAAATGCTTCATCGTGATATATATATGACTGCACTGCGGATGACACCGCCCGAAAGTGTCGCTGGCCGGGGCTGATAGGACTGACCCTGATCTTGCTATAAGTGGACACGAATTATATGCTTTTATGATTTAGTTGCTTGCTTGCATGTATAATGATCCGTATTTGTATGGTATGAATCCCGGTGCATACGAGGAATTCTCTAGGGGATTGAGATATAATACACTAAAACGGAGTGTCAAGGGGACGGGGGTATTGACACATATTAGTGCATATGATAAGTTGCTACAGTGTTGATTGACATGCCAAGAGGACCAAGATGAAAAAGTGGAAGTGTAATATATCTTGTCTCTCAAAATTTGCTTGTTAAGGGATGACCCCTAATACACCAAGAAAAATTCTTTAACAAAATTGATAAAGATCCGGTCAAATATTGGTGACATCAAATGATTTACAAAAATTGGTGAAAATATGTAGTATGATCCTTGACTATTTACGTATAATAAATTATTATGATATAAACGAACACAAACAAAATGGCGTTGACGAGGAGGAGTACATACTCACCCGAAGCATAGAGAGAAGATGGTCGGTGAAAATCTTCTGAAGGGAGTATGGAAGTAGCCTTTGAGCTGTGAACTGAACAGATTTATTTCTTAGTAGGCTTCAACGGAAATTTCCACCGTTAAAAGGAAAGCGATATCGGATAATTTTAAATTATTAATCTATCCCGTATTGACAGAGTGCAGATAGTCATATCTGAATTTAGGTGGTACCACGGACGCATACAGTTCGCCCTAAGCTAAACATTATAAGCTTTAGGCGGACTTTTTGTTTTGTGTTCGAAAAATTTTAGGAGGTATTACCATGCAGAAAAATTATGACTTTAAACAAGCAGAAAAAGAGATGCAAAACCTATGGAAAGAAAATGCTATCTACAGTTTTGATGACAACAGCTCAAATGAAATTTATTCTATTGATACACCACCGCCAACTGTTAGCGGCAGTTTGCACATAGGACACATATTTTCTTATACTCAAGCGGAAATGATTGCACGATTTAAACGTATGCAAGGCTATAATGTCTTTTATCCATTTGGTTTTGATGATAACGGGCTTCCAACGGAAAGACTTGTTGAAAAAGATGAAGGTATTATTGCAAAGAATTTTCCCAGAAGTGAATTCATTAAGAAGTGCATTACTACTACTGAAAAGTATGAAAAGGAATTTAAAGACCTATGGCAGAGCTTGGGCTTTTCGGTTGACTGGTCTCTGCAGTATGAAACAATAAATCCCATGGTTCAACGTATATCTCAGAAATCTTTTATTAAGCTATATGAAGCAGGAAAGGCATATATGAAGGAGTCTCCGGTTTTGTGGTGTACAGAATGCCGGACATCAATTGCACAGGCTGAATTGGAAACTAGTGATAAGGATGCTACATTTAACTACATCCGGTTTATGGTAGGTGAAGAAGAGTTAGTCATTGCTACAACAAGACCTGAGCTACTTTTCGGATGTGTTTGTTTATTTGTAAATCCGGACGATGAAAGATATAAAATGTATATTAGAAGAAATGCCAATGTTCCTTTATATAATTATTCAATTCCAATATTGGCAGATAAGAAAGTTAGTCTTGAAAAAGGTTCAGGTGTTGTAATGTGTGCCACTTTTGGTGACAGCACAGATGTTGAGTGGTATGAAACGTATGATTTGCCTTATAGAAAAGTAATTCTACCTAATGGAACAATAGACGAGAGTGTACCATTTATTGGAGGACTAAAGGTTCCGGCTGCACGAAAGCAGATCATTAAACTTTTAGTAGAAAATGATTTACTTATTGAGTCGAAAAATATCACTCATACTGTTGCAGTGCATGAACGTTGTGGAAGAGAGATAGAGATTTTACCATCAAAACAATGGTACATTGACATACTTTCCAACAAGGAAATGTTTTTAAAAGCTGCTGATGAAATTAACTGGTATCCTGCTCAGATGAAAAACAGGTATACGCTATGGGTTGAAAA
>CAZJOD010000105.1:0-2521 GCA_964547525.1 uncultured Clostridiaceae bacterium | reverse complement strand
AAATTAACTGGTATCCTGCTCAGATGAAAAACAGGTATACGCTATGGGTTGAAAATCTTAAATGGGACTGGTGCATATCCCGTCAACGATACTTTGGTGTACCCATTCCAATATGGTATTGTAAACAATGTGGCAAAGTTATATCTGCAAAAGAGGAAGTGTTACCAATAAATCCTGTTGAAACTGTGCCTAATAGTCCTTGTTCTTGCGGATGTAATGAGTTTACACCGGAGAGTTCTGTATTAGATACATGGGCTACTTCATCAGTTACACCTCAAATAAATACAAAATGGGGCGAGGAGAATGATATATCTGGTAGATTTTTGCCAATGAGTATGAGAACACAGGCACATGAGATTATCCGAACATGGGCATTTTATACGATAGTCAAAAGTCTTTACCACACGGGTGAAATTCCTTGGAAGGATATTATGATTTGTGGATTTGTTCTTGCAAAAAAAGGAGAAAAAATAAGTAAATCCAAGAGTAATTCTGAGCTATCACCCTCTGCTCTCATTGAAAATCACTCTGCTGATGTAATAAGGTATTGGGTTGCAAATTCAAAGCTTGGTACAGATACATTCTTCTCAGTAGAAGAGTTGAGTATAGCCAAAAGGTTTATTACAAAACTATGGAATGCATCAAAATTTGCTCTATCTCATTTGCATGATATTGATTTTGGTGCAAATGTAGATTTAATGCCTGTTGATAAGTGGATAATTGAACGCTGCAAACAGACTACATTTGAGGCTACAAGACTTTTAAACCAGTATGAAATTGGTTCTGCAAGACATGAAATTGATGAATTTTTCTGGAAAGACCTATGTGACTATTATCTTGAAATTGTTAAAGAACGTTTGTATCAGCCTGAGGTACATGGATATAAAGAACGTCAGTCGGCACAACATGCATTATATTATTGTATGCTCAATACTCTGAAGCTATATGCTATTTATGTTCCACACATAACAGAATTTATTTATCAGGAGTTTTTCAGACAGAATGAGAGTAGTATTTCCATACACAAGCTGTATTGGGAAACTGAAATGCTTATTAATGAAGAAATTATCCAGTTTGGAGAAAAGCTAAAAACCATTATAGCAGAAACGAGAAAGTACAAGTCCGAGCATTCACTATCAATGAAAGCTGAAATAGAAGATGTTACAGTAATGACAGATGGTAAGCTTGCAGATATGTTTAAGCAAACTATTAAAGATATTAAGGCTTGTTGTACAGCTAAGGAAATTAAAATAATTCAGTAAGAGCAGAGTCATTAAATATTAGTTATCAAAATTTTAGGCTGTCAGTTGCAGAAATGTAGAATTGTTGTTGGCGGCTTTTTATTTATCAAAAAAAGCTGAGTTGATAATAAAAACAGTCAAAAGGAAAGGAGCAAGAACCTTGAGAAAGTGCAATATACGAGTGTAAACGAGTTCACGTGACAAGGGGACGGGGTAAGTGACGCAGTGCCACTACCCCCACCCACTGGCATTTTCATGACTGGAAGTGTTGATTCAGTATATGAAGGTGAATTCAGTAAATGCTTTGAGGCGCGGTTGATATAGGAGGGGGTAATATGGGTTTTATTGACAAAAAGATCTCTGAAAGGCTGGGAGGAAGCAGCTTTGGTAAGGATGCAGGAACATATAAATTTGTAATGATAAAAGAAGCCAAAGCCAGAGCCAGGTACCTTAACCCTTGCACCCCTTTGATTGATATGGGAGTTGGGGAACCGGATATATCGGCAGAACCTGAAATAGTTGATGTGTTGTATAGAGAAGCTGGAAAAGCTGAAAACAGATTCTATTCAGATAATGGGACACAGGAGTTTTATGAAGCTGCTGCAGCATACCTTCAAAAGGTATATGGCATAAATCATGTTGACCCAGCAAAAAATATTCTACATGGAATAGGCTCGAAGCCTATTCTGGCAATGCAGCCGGCATGCTTTATTAACCCTGGGGATATAACTCTGTCAACTGTTCCCGGATATCCTGTTATCTCTACATGGACAAAATACCTTGGCGGTGAAGTACATAATTTGCTTTTACAAGAGGAAAATAATTTTTACCCTGACTTAACATCTATTCCTAAAACAATACTTGAAAAAGCTAAGCTTCTATACATCAATTATCCAAATAACCCTACAGGTCAGACAGCTACAAGAGAATTTTATGAACAGGTTATTGAGTTTGCCTATAAGTATAAAATAATTGTGGTTTCAGATGCAGCTTACGCAGCTTTGACATATGATGGCGAAAAACCACTCAGTTTTCTATCAATAGAAGGTGCGATAAATGTTGGAGTAGAAATACATTCCCTTTCCAAAGCATTTAATATGACGGGTTGGAGGATAGCTTTTATAGCAGGTAACAGTAAAGTTATCAGCGCTTATGGTACAATAAAGGATAACACTGATTCCGGGCAGTTCAGAGCAATACAGAAAGCAGGAATATACGCTATGAATCACCCTGAGATTACCAGAGAAATTTGCAGTAAGTATTCCAGGCGTTTTGATTTG
>CAZJOD010000104.1:0-14084 GCA_964547525.1 uncultured Clostridiaceae bacterium | reverse complement strand
CCTCTATATGAAATAACAGCCGGGAAAAAGACTTTTTTTGCTTATAACGAAGCTGAAAAGGTAAAAATTTTAACCGGTATTAAAACAGGTTATAGCATCCAACGCTCAAAAGGGTTAGGTGAAAACGAGCCTGAAATGATGTGGCAGACCACTATGAATCCCGAAACCCGCAGGTTAATACAAATCGAACAGGACAATCTTGAAATGACCGAAAAAATGTTTGACATTCTTTTAGGAGAAAACCTGGCTGAAAGGAAAAACTTTATAAAGTTAAACGGCGGTAAATATGCGAACCTTGCGGATATAAGCTGATACGGAGGAATTAATGGATAAGAATATTAGAACACAATACATTTATGATACACTAGAAACAAATTACATGCCCTATGCTATGAGTGTTATCATCTCAAGAGCATTGCCTGAAATAGACGGATTAAAACCTTCTCAAAGGAAGATTTTATATACTATGTATAAAATGGGTCTTCTTAAAGGCCCTAGGACTAAATCGGCTAACGTAGCGGGTCAGACTATGAAATTACACCCTCACGGCGATTTGGCTATCTATGAAACAATGGTAAGAATGACAAGAGGTAATGAATCTTTATTGCATCCTTTTATTGATTCAAAAGGAAATATGGGAAAAGTATTTTCCAGAGATATGGCATTTGCTGCAGCCAGATATACCGAGGTTAAACTTGACGCTCTTTGTGAAGAAATGTTTCGAGATATTGACAAAGATACCATAGATTTTATTGATAATTATGACGGTACAATGAAAGAACCGTTATTATTACCGAGTGCTTTCCCAAATATTTTAATTAATGCAAGCCAAGGTATAGCCGTTGGAATGGCTAGTAGGTTTTGCAGCTTCAATCTTAGAGAAGTATGTAATACTACTATAGAATATATAAAAAACCCGAATATAAATATTGCAGACCATCTGATTGCACCGGATTTTTCTACCGGGGGATATATTATCTATGATCAAAAACAGTTGATTGATATTTATAATACAGGACAAGGAAGCTTTAAAGTACGATCAAAGTATAACATTGATAAGAAAAACGGTATGATTGAAATTTACGAAATACCTTATACAACAACAGCCGAAGCTATAATTGACGCTATAGCCGGTTTGGTAAAATCCAATAAGGTAAAAGATATAACAGATGTTAGAGATGAAACCGATTTAAACGGTTTAAAAATAACTATTGATGTTAAGAAAAATACAGATTATGAATTACTAATGAATAAGTTGTTTCGAATGACACCTTTAGAGGACACTTTCAGTTGTAATTTTACCATGATAATCGGTAACACTCCTGACTTAATGAGCATTAAAGGGATATTGGATGAATGGATTGCTTTTCGTATCGAGAGTATTAAACGTCAATTGACTTATGATTCGAGCAATATGAAGGATAAACTTCATTTACTACTTGGTTTGGAAAAGATTTTGTTGGATATTGATAAAGCTGTAAAAATCATAAGGAACACTGAAAAGGAGTCTGACGTAATACCAAATTTAATGGCGGGTTTCCAAATCGACCGTATACAAGCCGAATATATTGCTGAAATTCGTCTTAGAAATTTAAACAAAGAGTATATACTAAATCGTGTTAATGAGATAGGTAAACTTAAAACAGGTATTAACGACTTGGAAGAAACGTTAAAAAGCGAGAAAAAGATACGTAATATTATCGTATCACAATTAAAAGATATTATAAAAAAATTCGGACGGGACAGAAGGACTGAAATCCTTGAATTAGATGAAAAGGAGACCTTTACAAAGGAAACCTTTATTGAAGACTACAATCTGAAGTTATTTGCAACAAAAGACGGTTATTTAAAGAAAATACCTTTAACTTCATTAAGGTCAAATCCTGAGCATAAACTAAAAGAAAAAGATAAAATAGTTTACACGATAGACAGTAATAATAAAACCGACATATTGTTTTTTTCAAATCAATGCCGGGTTTACAAAATGAGAATGTATGATTTAAATGATAACAAAGCTTCGGAGCTAGGATCATATATGCCTAATTTGTTGGAATTAGAAGAAAAAGAGAAAATCATATCAATAACAGTAACTGATAATTACTCAGGTAATGTTTTAATTGTATATGAAAATGGAAAAATTGCCAAAGTAACACTAGAAGCATATTACACTAAAACAAATCGAAAGAAGCTAACAAATGCTTATTATGATAAAAGTCCGGTTGTATCAATTATTCATTTATCAGAGGATTCGGAATATGTATTAATAAGTGAAATGAACAAAGTGGTATTTTTTAAAACAGAAGATATAAGTATAAAGACAACACGGCAAACCACAGGAGTGCAGGTAATGAAGATGAGAAAAAATGATAAAATAAATAAAATATGTACTCCCAATGAATCCGGTATAAAAAACTTCGACTATTATAGAACAAAAGGGATACCCGCTGCAGGAAAATTTTTACGTGACGAAGATTACGATAAACAACTAAAATTATTTGAAGATTAATAAAATACACGATGGCACTAATGATATTATACAATTTTTCGTAATACCTTATTTAACTTTTTTCTCCTATGGATTGAGGAAATCTTTCCTAAATTTAATATTATATCACTAAATTGTTTGACAACATTATTTTCTAGAGATATAATATAATTAATCATTAATAGTAATTATGGTTCTACTGCAAAAAATCTTATTACAGTAGAACCAAGTATTCTTTAATGCTTTTACAAAAGTTAAAACTTTTCAATCTTAAGGAAAAGGGGAGATGATATGCTATGGAAAGATTACGTTTGCTAATTGCAGATGAAAATAAAGATTCAACAGCATTAATCCGGGATTATATTTCATATAAAGACGATATGGTTATAGTGGCAATTGCACGAGACGGTGAAAGTGCTTGTAAAATGATAGATGAATACAAGCCGGATGTAGTTGTTATGGAATTGATATTACCTTATATCGACGGGCTTGAGATTCTAAAAAGATACCAAAATAAAGAAGACTCACCGTCATTTATAATTATATCACTTGCAGGATTTTCGAGAGTAGCGGAAGAAGCTTTTAAATTAGATGCAAAATACTATGTGGTAAAGCCTTTTAATCCCGAATTACTATATAAAAGAATTAAGATGGTAGCCGGAAAAAGAATATTTGATACCGGTATTAATGAGGATTCTTTGAGTTATGAAAGTAAAAAAGCCGTAACCATTTCCGCTAATAAAAAAGTAGACCCGGTATATTTCATTGAGCAGGAAATTACAAAGGTTTTATATCAGATAGGTATTCCGTCAAACATTAAAGGTTTTAAATTTATCAGAGAAGCTATTTTATTGGTACTTAAAGATGATGAATCAATTACATCGATAACTAAAGAGATTTACCCTATAATAGCCGGTAAATTTTTTACATCCAGGGCTAATGTTGAGAGAGCTATAAGACATTCCATCGATTTATCCTGGGAAAAGGGTTCACACGAAGAAAGAGTAAAAATTTTCGGTAAAGGATTTGAAGACAGAATAAGAGTAAAAAATGCAGAAGCCATATCGGTATTGGCCTCTAAAATGGAATTCATACTCCGGGAAAAAGGGCTTCATAAATATCTCAGACAATAATTCCAAAAGTATATTGTGGTTTTACTGCAATAATTCACTTACTGTGAAACAGCATTGAAGTCAATCCGGTTTGGTTTGGATTTACAAGGTCGTAGCATAGGGTCCTTTGGTTTAATATTAGTTCGTTTATTGTTATAAAACAAAGTTTTTGTAGTAGAATCATATTGTTAAAAAGAATTTTTCAAAGTATACTATGATATAATAAATGCATAATTAAACGTTGGAGGGATATTTATGTATAGTTTTAACGGATTGAATATGAACATGGGAACTTTACCTACATTATCAAATGCGGTAACAAGATCTATAAGTGCTGAAAATCCCACAGGTGAAAAAGGAAAAGCCGGAATGGCAAAAGAAGGCGTAGCTTCTAATGCGGCTAGAGATTTAGGCCAAGGATGGAAAGTAAATCCATATACCCGGATCAAAGGTGGAGAGACGTTTGTTATGGCTGACATACAAGGTCCCGGAGCGATTCAACATATCTGGATGACACCAACCGGAGCTTGGAGAGAATTAATATTAAGAATATACTGGGATGGTAATGATAATCCGTCTGTAGAGTGCCCGGCAGGTGATTTCTTTGCTAATGCATGGCAAGATTATGCTCAGCTTTCTTCGCTGGCTATATGTTGTAATCCCAGATCGGGGTTAAATTGTTATTGGGTAATGCCTTTTGCCAAACATTGCAAGATGACAATGACAAACATAGGAAACGATGAAAAGGTCTTATATTATCAGGTGGATTATACATTAACCGATGTGCCCTCCGATACCGGTTATTTTCATGCACAGTTCAGACGTGTAAATCCTTTGCCATATAAAGACGTTTATACAATAGTAGATAATATAGAAGGCAAAGGCCATTATGTAGGAACATATATGGCTTGGGGAGTAAATAACAACGGTTGGTGGGGCGAAGGTGAAATAAAATTTTTCATTGATGATGACAAAGAATTCCCCACAATTTGTGGTACGGGTACTGAAGATTACTTTTGTGGCTCATATGATTTTGATGTTGATCATAGGTATGTTGAGTTTACTACTCCGTATTCCGGGCTCCATCAAGTGATAAGACCGGACGGGCTGTATAAATCACAGACTAGATTCGGGTTATATCGGTGGCATATTTGTGACCCTATCAGATTTGATGAAAAATTAAAAGTTACTATCCAAGCGTTGGGATGGCGTAGTGGAGGTCGTTATTTACCTTTACAAGACGATATAGCTTCTGTGGCTTATTGGTACCAGACTCTTCCGTTTAAAAAATTTCCCGAGCTTTTGGGTAAGGATGAATTGGAAATAATTTAATTGTGTTTTCCTCTGATACTACTATTTTAAAATATTTGAAGGAGAATTTAATGACAAATTTTTATTTAAAAGAAATTGATTGGCCTAATTTTGGAGAACCTTTTCAGCCTATTGCGCCTCTTAGTTTTGAAACATATATGAAGAGGCTGGAAGATATTCGCAAAAGGATGTTGGAAAAAGCTTTAACTCATATAGTTATCTATGCTGATCGTGAACACTTTTACAATATGTTTTGGGTAACAGGATTTGATCCGAGATTTGAAGAAGCCGCCTTGGTTATAAGCTTGGATAAAAAACCTTTATTAATTGTCGGGAATGAGTGTGAAGGTTATTTAGGTATAAGTCCTTTATATGAAAACGGTTGGTTGGAATATGAAAGATATCAAAATTTCTCTTTAATGAATCAACCGAGAGACGCTTCAAGACCTTTACAGCATATCTTCTATGACGCAGGTATTTCCGGAAGGTCAAAAGTTGGTACCGTAGGCATAAAATATTATTATGAAGATGAATCTATGTTGGATATACCTTCGTATATAGCCGACTCGATACGTAAGCTTTGCGGAAATAACATCGTTAATGCTACGGATATATTTATGGATTCGGATTACGGTTTGAGAACATTTTGTAACGCGGATGAAATAGCACAATTTGAGTATTCGAACTATATATCTGCTAAAGGTGTAAAAAACATGTTGTTTGGAATGAAAGCCGGTATGTCCGATTATGACATGGTCAAGTTGTCGGAATATAATGGCACTCCTTTTGCTTGCCATACCACAGTGGTTCCCGGCTACCTTAAAGAAAAAAGCTTAAGTAGTCCGGCAGGAAGAAAAATGGAAAAAGGAACATCTCTTGCTCTTAATGTATCCTATTGGGGCAGTAACATCTGCAGAGCAGGTTGGATAGCAAAAGATGAAAGGGACCTTCCGTCGGAAGCCGCCGAATATGTGGATCAATTTGCGGGACCGTACTTTTTAGCAGTATGCGGGTGGTTGTCAGCTTTAAAAGTAGGTATTACCGGAAATGAGCTTGCAAATATAATTTTCGACAGGTTGCCGTACGACAAATTTGGAATATTCTTAAACCCCGGACATTTGATACATGTTGACGAGTGGTTAAGTGCACCGGTCTATAGAGGATCGGATATTAAATTGCATAGCGGTATGTATTTACAATGTGATATTATACCTTCGAATACGGTATACGGATCGTCAAGAATGGAAGACGGCTATGTAATAGCTGATGACAATTTAAGATTCGAGCTTAAAACAAGCTATCCTGACTGTTATAACCGCTGCATGTTAAGGCGTAAATTTATGAAAGATGTCCTTGGTATAGATCTACATGATGATGTTTTACCGTTAGCTGACACATGCGGATTGATACCTCCATACTTTTTAAATCCTAAAAAGATTTTCACATTAAAATGATATAAAACAAATTAGACCCGTGGACGCATCGAGTGTCCCCGGGCCATATTGTTATAGTTTAATTGTTTATGTTATTTATAAATTTATTCTTTGTCTGATATGTCTTTATTTTTTATAAAGACGCTGTAAAAAACTCTGACAATAATTGCGGCGGGAACGGCTAGAAGAACTCCGGGGATGCCAAATATGCTTCCTCCGACCATAATTAGAATTATAACAATTATAGGTTTTATTTGTGTACTCTTACCTGTTATAATCGGGTTTAAAACAAAACCGTCCAATAATTGCGAACCGACGGTTACAAAAAGTAAGTAAAGAACCTGAACAGGTTCTAAAAATATCAGAATAAGTGCGGATATAGCATAAACTATTATTGGCCCTATTGTAGGTATAATGTTTCCTAGTCCTGCCAGCAAACCGAATAACCAAGGTAAAGGAGTACCGATTATTGTTAATACGGCGAATACACATACGCCGATTATAAGAGAAGCTAACAGCCGTCCGGCAAAATATTTAAAAACATCATGAAATGATTTTTTTATAAATTTAAAAAATTTATTATTAGAGTCCATCATATATTTCCTTAATTCTTGGTAATTTTTCATATGCGGCACTTTCACCCAGCTCTATCAATTCATTAATACGCTCCAAACTATGATAAGAAAAGCCTGTTAAATCCGGAGAGATTACACAATCGGAATTGTTAATACCTTTCCATGCGTTATAACCTACCATTAAATTAAATGATGTTAAAATTACATCCATAAAAGAATTTGATGTTGTACCTTTTCGCCTATCGGCATTTAAATCTACACTGACTACATAATCCGAACCCATGTTCCTGCATATGTCCGAAGGAATACTGTTTAGAATACATCCGTCTACCAAAAGCATATCACCGATGGGAGTAGGTTTATATATTCCCGGAATCGAGCAACTGGCACGAACTGATCGTGAAACTTTTCCACTGTTTAGCACCACAAGTTTGCCGGTTTTTATATCTGTAGCAACACAGCAAAAGGGCTTTTTTAAATCGTTAAACGTACATCTGCCTATGGCTTTTTCAACAAATGTTTCGATTGTGGCTGAGTTATAGACATACTTGTAACGGAAAGTCTTCCTACCGGTAGCATGATTTATGAAATTCAACATTTGCTTCCATGTATAGCCGTATGCATAAAGCGCCCCTGCGATACTACCTGCACTATTTCCTGTAACAAAATCAAAGTCTATATTATTTTCTTGTAGACATTTAATGACGCCTATATGAGCAATTCCTTTTGCAGCGCCTCCTCCGAAAGTAATACCGATTTTCTTTTTAATGATACAACAACTCCTGTAGCGTTAATTACATTTAATTTGTGGAATATATAATTAATTATACCATAAGAAAGTTTAATTGTGCTATAATATGTATTATAAATTATAAATGGTTAAACTGCATTAACCACTTACTGTGAACCGGCATTGAAATCACTATGGTTTGGTTTGGATTTTTATGTCGTGGCATATGGTACTTTGGTTCAATGTTCGTTTGTTTGTTGCAACAAAATAAAGTTTTTTACATGTTAATCATATATATGATTAACATGTAAAAATAATGATTAATATCTATTACAGATCAATAAAATAAGGAGTCTTTTATGAGTGATATTCGATTTGGAATTGCAGGTTGCGGAATGATAGCTAAATGGCACGCACAAGCCGTAAGCCATGTCAAAGGAGCGGTTTTATACGGTGCTTCCAGCCGAAGCGAAGACAGTAGGGACGCTTTCTGCAAAAAGTATAATATAAAACCGTATGTGTCATATAATGATATGCTAAAGGATGATTGTATTGATGCGATATGTATATGTACTCCCAGCGGTCAACATGCATCCATGGCAATAGCGGCGGCTGAAGCCGGAAAAAATATTGTGGTGGAAAAACCTATGGCAATAACAGTGCAAGAATGCGATCAGATTATTGAAGCATGCGAAAAAAATAAAGTATTGTTATCAGTCATATTTCAATCAAGATACTCCAAACCGGTTCGTCAATTAAAAAGTGCAGTTGATGACGGTTGGTTAGGTAGAATGACCTATGGGGATGTTTATATGAAATTTATAAGATCTCCGGAGTACTACACACAAAGCACTTGGAAGGGAACATGGGAAATGGACGGAGGAGGAGCACTTATGAATCAAGGTGTTCATGGTGTTGATTTATTACTATATATTATGGGTGATGTAAAAAGTGTATATGGAAATGCAAGAACATTGGTCCATAATATTCAGACCGATGATACCACTGCCGCTGTTCTCGAGTATAAAAACGGTGCACTGGGAGTAATCCAAGCATCAACAACCGTATACCCGGGAGTTCCTAGAAAGTTGGAGATATCCGGTTATCAGGGAACAATTGTAATTGAAGAGGATGTTATCACTTCCTGGGATATAAAAGGGATGACTGTACCGGATGATGTTATTGTTACAAAGAACGAGGATTTTAGTGCGGCCGACCCTGCGGCATTTACAATCGAAGGTCATGTGAACCAGTTTACAGACATAGTCACATCTTTTAGAGAAGGGAAGAGACCCTATGTAGACGAATATGAAGGAAAAAGATCGGTGGAATTGGTTTGTGCGGTTTACGAATCTTCGAAAAAAGGTATTAGGATTGATTTGTAAAATATAAAATTTTAAGCTTAGGTTTTATAGTATTTAAAACAATTGACAACATTCGAGTATTAATAAATATATAAAGGAAGGGTATTACGATATGACAGATTTAATTGGCTTGGCACATATAGGAATATTTACAGAAGATATAGAAAAGTCTAAAGATTTTTATATTAATATTTTAGGTTTTAATTTGGATTTTGAAACAACAATAGATAAAGGAGAAGGAGCATATTTAAAGGTTGCTTTTGTAAAAATCGGAAGCTTGATTATAGAATTGCTTCAACCTTCCGAGTCGGCCCGGATAAAAACCGGTAACGACGGTGCTGCGGACCATATAGCTATAGAAGTTAAAAATATTGATCAATGTATTACAGAGTTTAAACAAAAAGGAATTGTTTTCGAAAGCGAACAACCCGTTTATATAGAAAAACTTTACAATTCCGTTAAAGTGGTATTTTTTAGAGGGCCTTCAAAAGAGCGACTGGAGCTGTTTGAATATATAAATAGGTGATAGGATGAATACAAAATCGAGAATTTTAGTTATAGATGATGATGTTAATATTTGCGAATTAATAAGGCTTTATCTGGAAAAAGAAAATTATCTAGTGGCAACATGCAATAAAGGAACCGAAGCGTTAGATAAATTTAAAGAATTTACACCTAACCTGGTTGTATTGGATATAATGCTCCCCGGAATAGACGGGTTGGAAATTCTTCGTTTAATAAGAAATATTAGCGGAATACCTGTTATTATGTTATCGGCAAAAGGTGAAACAGTCGATAAAGTGATTGGGTTCCGTCTTGGTGCCGATGATTATATGGTAAAACCATTTGATCCTAAGGAATTATCGGTTAGAGTTAAAGCTGTATTAAGGAGATTTGAAGGAACACATACTAATAAAGTCGAAGAAGTTGTATATCCTAATTTAGTTATTAATAAAACTAATTATACAACCCAAATAGCCGGCAGAGAAGTAGAAATGCCTCCTAAAGAGCTTGAGCTGTTATACTTCCTCGCGTCTAATCCGAACAATGTATTTACTCGTGAACAGTTACTTGAGCAAGTATGGGGGTTTGATTTTTTTGGAGATTCTCGTACTGTGGATGTTCATGTTAAAAGGTTGAGAGAGAAACTTGAAGGTGCCAACGCATCTTGGAGATTAAAGACAGTTTGGGGAGTAGGATATAAATTCGAGGTAAAATAATGCGCCTTGGTATTTTCCATAAGATAATAGCTATATTTTTAGTGGTTATATTTATTACATTCTCTTTTATAAGTGGAATTCTATATTTCTTTTTAAACGAACATTTTATAAATGAAAATATAGGGCAAGCTGAAGAGGTTGTAAAGCAAGCAAGTATAGCTTTTCAAGAATATGTTATCAGTTATAGAAAGTTTTATAAGCAGGGAACTCCGATAGCTTTGGAAATGATAAAATTTATATCTTTATCTTTTAATGCTAACATACGATATTTAAGTGATATGACAGATTCTCACATATGGATTGTATCGGAAAAAGGTCAGATAGGACATGCATATCCGGAGTTACCTGCCACTGTAAAAAGAAGCTATATGGATAACGAAGGCTTAATCCAATTACCTGTTCCGGATCAATATTTGATTCTTATAAATAACAAAGAAAATACTTTTATTGATCTAGGAGATTTTTTCGGATTTTTTTCACAAGAAGCATACAAATATACCGGAGACACTTGGCTAACATACGGAGAAAAGTTTTATCTCAACGATACCCAAAACACCGGTAATGATGAAAATATTTATTTGGTGTATGTGCACATGCCCGCATCACAAATAAAGCAAACCCAGCAAAAAATTATTAAATATTTATGGATATCTATTGTGATATCTTTAACATTATCCATGGTTTTAATTTATATCATGACAAAAAGATTGACAAACCCAATCAAAGAAATGAATAAAATGTCTAAAGTAATATCTTCCGGACAATTTTCAGGTAGATTGGAGATATCAACAAAAGATGAAATCGGTGAATTAGCGCAAAGTTTTAATCAAATGATTGTATCTTTAGAAAAAATTGAAGAAATGAGAGCTCGTTTCGTATCTAATGTATCACATGAATTAAGAACGCCCATGACTACTATAAAAGGTTTTGTAGAAGGTATTCTTGACGGAACAATACCTTTTGAAAAACAGTCCCTTTATTTAAATATTGTAAAAGATGAAGTGGATAGATTATCAAAACTAATAACCGATTTATTAACACTATCCAGATTTGAAGCGGCAGGGCATAAAATAGAATTTGAAGATTTTGATATTCAGGAAAGTATAAGGCGATGTATTATAAATTTAGAAGGATTAATAGATAGAAAAAACCTGGATCTGAACATACATTTTTGTGAAGAGTTTTTATATGTCTATGCGAACAAAGATTCAATAGAAAGAGTTATATATAATTTATTGCATAATGCAATAAAATTTTCTCACCCTAACGGAATAATTAGCGTTACAACATCAATAAATAAAGATTTGGCGGGGGTTACGGTTGAAGATTATGGTATAGGTATGAAAAAAGAAGAACTGGAAAAAATATGGGATCGATTTTATACTGTAGATGAATCTCGAGGAATGGATAACACCGGTACGGGGTTAGGCCTTTCAATAATAAAAAATGTTATGGAGAATCACAACCAACCTATATCAGTTGAAAGTGAACCCGGGAGAGGGACAAAATTTCATTTTACATTACTTTTATCAAACAAAAACAACAAATAATGTTTACATTTTATTCATACCAAATTAAAATTTGACCGATAATATAATGGTTGAAGATATAAATGGTATATACATGTTTGTACAAACATAGATATCGAAAATTCATGAAAGGAGTAATGGGATATGGATTATTTTAATGTAAATAACAATAGGTTGTCAAATTCCGAATTTGATTTTCCCGATAACAGAAGAAGCAAGGTTCATGTATCATATTATAATAAAGGCGGACGTATATCGGGCAGAAGTATTAGTCTTATATCTATGATAATAATAGCTTTATTATGTTCGGTAATAGGGGGTGGAGTAACATATTTCGGCATGGAGTACTTAAGACCTGTAGTGCAATCCGAGGAGAATTTGTCCACAACACCTGCAACGGCGCAACCGGGAAATCAAAATACACAGCAGATAGTGACTAAGTATGAAATAATAAATACCGAAGTGTCACCCGTAGTTGTAATCGCCGAACGGGTAAGCCCTTCTGTTGTAGGCATAGTAACAACTTACAGCATTAACGATTTCTTTTTTGGTAACAGACAATCCGGTTCTGAAGGAAGCGGCATAATTATAGATGCAAAAAACGGGTATATAGTAACTAATGATCATGTTATAGAAAGTGCGTTGAGTCCAAGAAGCAATGCGATGCTACCCGGAGCAAAAATAGAAGTTATTTTACCTAGTGATCCGCAAAACCGTTATTCTGCAATTGTTGTAGGTAGGGACAGTGAAACCGATCTTGCATTGCTAAAGATTGAATGTGACAAATTAATTGAAGCAACATTAGGAGATTCCGACGACCTTAGAGTTGGCGAGTTGGCAGTCGCTATTGGTAACCCGGGTGGTTCGAACTTTTTAAGCTCGGTTACAGTTGGTGTAATAAGTGGGCTTGACCGTAATATAGGTTGGAATAGCAAAGAAGGTAATGCATATACACTAATACAAACCGATGCGGCTATTAATCCCGGTAATAGCGGCGGAGCATTAGTTAACGGTAGAGGAGAGGTTATAGGAGTAAATACAATAAAGATTACCGCTACCGGATACGAAGGATTAGGATTTGCAATTCCTGTAAACAGAGTGAAAGAGATAACGCAAGCGTTAATCAAAGACGGTTATGTTAGCAGAAACAGACCTTGGTTAGGCATATCAATATCGCCGCAGTATAATGAAAATGTGGCAAAACAATATAATATGCCGGTCGGAGCATATATTATGGAGGTTGTTAAATCATCACCTGCAGAAAAAGCGGGATTAAAGGTTAACGATATAATAACAAAGTTTAACGGAGCTGACATTAAAACCGGAGATCAGTTAATAGAAAGTGTCAAATCATTAAAACCCGGTGATACGGTGGAGGTTGAATACTATAGAACTTCAACGAAAGAAACGATGACTATAAGCCTTATAATAGGTGATGAAGTAAGCTAGATAAAATTGCATAAAATAAAAAATCACATATTAAAAGCGGAGTAGGATGCAACTTCGCTTTTATTATATCAATTTGACGACATTAATGGATCAAAACCGTAAAATTAAAATGGTAAACTTCAATTATTGTTTATGTTATGAGTTTTACATTCTAGAAAAGATATGTGAGTATTTTTGTAACATAAATTAATGAACTACATATAATATATTAAAGTATAAAAACCGGGGAGGGTCACTGTATATGAAAATTGTAGTAATTAAAATGCCCAAATTCTTAGGCAACATATTAAGAAAGATATTTAAAATCGGTAATTAAAGGTTATATAAAAATCGGGGCATACGGCCCCTTATTTTATATAAATAAAGACAAGCATATAATATTTCAACCGGAAATTTATCAATATTTTAAAAAATGATTAAATCATACCGGTTTTAATGCGAAAAAATATAAAATGACGGATGCATACAATCCGTCATTTAATACGTTTAAAAACTATTATACACTTTTATATATAATGATAAACTTTAAACAGCTCTTTCTACTTTATTTGAGCGAAGACATCTTGAACAAATGTTAATCTTTTTCGATGTTCCGTCCTGCATAATTCTAACCTTTCTGATATTAGGTTTGAAACTTCTATTCGTTCTTCTAACAGAATGACTTACATTATGACCGAAAACCGTAGATTTACCGCAAATTTCACACTTTGCCATGGCGCTTGCACCTCCTGTCTTTTCTCATTAACGTTTTATTTATAACATTAATACATTTTTTCATTCTATGTTAAATTATTTAACCCACAGCAACGAACATTGTACCATATAAGGTTATGTAATGCAAGCTATTTAAGTATAAATTTTTTCATATTTTTGTCA
>CAZJOD010000103.1:0-14528 GCA_964547525.1 uncultured Clostridiaceae bacterium | reverse complement strand
ATATATGATCCATATGACAGTTTACTTTCCTTTGCATTTCAAATGTTTTTAGCAAGTTTTGTATAAGACTATGTTTATTTTATCACCATGGAGTTTTAGTGTAAAGATACTAAGGATAATAATTGTTGCATACTGTATCTTTTATGGTATAATTTTTTTATGCATAATATATTACGTACATTGAATAATAATCCTGTGATTGCTGCGGTGAGAAGTCGTGACCGGCTTTTAAAGGCAATCTGTTCCCCGGTTGATATAATATTTATATTAAAGTCAACAATTTTTGAAGTTGAAAAAAGTATCGATATGGCAAAAAAGCATAATAAGTTTTGTGCGGTTCATTTTGATTTTATAGACGGTTTAGGTGGAAATGGAAATGCGGTGGATTATTTGTTTCAAAGGTGTGGTGCCGACGGAATTATCAGTACAAGAAGTCAACCGATAAAATATGCTGTTTCAAGAGGATACTGTGGTGTGCAGAGATTTTTTTTAATTGACAGTATGTCGGTAGACACGGCGATTTCTGTTATTGAGGCTACTAAACCTACAATTGTTGAGATTATGCCGGGTATAATGCATAATGTGACTGAAGTTTTCTGTAACAGAGTAAAAACACCTGTTATTGCAGGTGGCATGATAAACAACCTTGAGGATGTTCATATGGCTCTAAAAAAAGGTGCCCATGGGATATCAACTTCTAATGAAAATTTATGGGACGGGTTAAAACACCGTCTTTAACTTTATATAATAGATAAAATATAAACAGGAGGAAATAAATGATTGAATTAAAATATGGGTGCAATCCGCACCAAAAACCGGCTTTATTATATTGTGAGCATAAAGATATGCCTTTGAAAATATTAAACGGAAATCCCGGATATATTAATTTTATGGATGCTTTGAATGCTTGGCAGTTGGTAAGAGAGTTAAGATTGTCCACAGGATTACCGGCAGCCGCATCATTCAAGCATGTAAGTCCGGCAGGGGCGGCTCTGGGATTACCGTTGGATGAAAGTTTAAGAAAAGCCTTTCATATACCGCAAAATATGGATTTGTCCGCTTTGGCATGTGCATACGCACGGGCAAGGGGTGCGGATAGAATAGCATCCTTCGGGGATTTTGCGGCGTTGAGTGATGAAGTTGACGAGTCTACCGCTTTATTAATAAAGAATGAGGTTTCTGACGGAATAATCGCACCTTCATATTCAAAAGAGGCTCTAGAAATATTAAGAACGAAAAGGAACGGATCATACAATATAATAAGCATTGATCCTGAATATGAACCGGTAGAGCAGGAAAAAAAGCAAATTTTCGGTATTACATTTGAACAAAAGCGAAACGATTATGTGTCAAGCTTGAATGATCTGAATAATATTGTAACAGAGAATAAATATATATCTGAGAATGCAAAAAGGGATATGATTCTTGCTTTGATTACTTTAAAATATACACAATCCAATTCGGTATGTTATGTTTATGACGGACAAGTTATAGGTAACGGTGCAGGTCAACAAGCAAGAATTCATTGTACAAGATTAGCGGGTGACAAAGCGGATTTTTGGTTTTTGCGCCGCCATCCTGCGGTCTTCGATCTTAAATTTAAAAAGGGATTGGGAAAAGCCGATAAAGATAATGCAATAGATACTTTCTTAAGAGATAATGTCACAGAGCGGGAAAATGATTACTGGAAGAGTATGTTTGATGTGTTACCCGAAAAGCTTACTTTTAAACAAAAGCAAGAGTGGCTATGCGGATTTACCGATGTCACTTTAGGATCTGATGCGTTTTTCCCGTTTCGAGACAATATTGACAGAGCCTTTCAATCAGGTGTAAAATATATTGTTCAACCCGGAGGTTCGATAAGAGATGATATAGTAATAGATGCTTGCAACGAGTATGGAATGGTTATGGTTTGCACATCCGTTAGGTTATTTCATCACTGATAGGGAAATTTTCACATAAACCGTATGAGGTAATAAATGTTTGACAAATTTGATGCCGTATTAAACAGGTTTGAGGAGATCGATCAGCTTTTAAGTGATCGCACCGTAATATCCAACCAAGATAAGTATATGCGGTTAATGAAAGAACGGTCGGAGCTGGAACCGATCGTTGATAAATATAATGAATATAGAAGTACTGTAAAAAACATTAAGGATGCTTTGGATGTATTAAACGACCGCCCTGACGAAGACCTAAGAGATTTGGCACAAGCGGAACTTGATGAAAACAAAGAATTGAAGAAAAAGCTTGAGCAGGAATTAAGGTTACTTTTGTTACCTAAAGATCCTAATGATGAGAAAAGTGTTATTATGGAAATCCGTGGAGGAGCGGGAGGTAATGAAGCCGCTTTGTTTGCGGCCGACCTTTTTCGAATGTATTCAAGGTATGCTGAAAATAACGGATGGCAAATAGAGTTGGTTGATTCGAATATGAATGAATTAGGTGGTTTCAAGGAAGTTATTTATATAATTGAAGGCAAAGGAGCTTATTCAAAATTAAAATACGAAATTGGTGTTCATAGAGTGCAGAGAATACCGGTTACCGAATCCGGCGGTAGAATTCATACTTCAACTGTAACAGTAGCGGTCTTGCCGGAAGTTGAAGATGTGGAAGTGGATGTTAATATGTCCGATTTACAGATCGACACTTACAGGGCGTCCGGAGCGGGAGGACAACATATAAATAAGACCGACTCTGCCATAAGGATCACACACCTGCCTTCAGGATTAGTTGTTACATGCCAGGATCAAAGATCACAGCATAAAAATAAAGAAAAAGCCATGCGGATATTAAGATCAAAGCTTAATGATATTGCGGTATCGGAACAAGCCAGGGAAGTGGCGGAAACCAGGAAAAGCCAAGTGGGTACCGGTGACCGAAGTGAAAGAATAAGAACATATAATTATCCTCAGGGAAGAGTCACCGATCACCGTATCGGATTAACAGTATACAAGCTGGATGATATATTGGAAGGAAATATAGATCAGTTGATAGATCCGTTAATTTCTCATGAGCAAACTCAAAGGCTTGCAGAACAAGGGATATAGGACATATGAATACTGAAATATTTCACATACACGATGTAAAAAAGCAGTCGGATGATATTTGTTCAGCGGCTAAAATTATTAAAAACGGAGGGCTTGTAGCATTTCCAACTGAAACTGTATATGGAGTGGGTGCTAATGCATTGGATGAAAGTGCGGTAAAAAAAATTTACCTGGCAAAGGGCAGGCCTTCTGACAATCCGTTAATAGTTCATTTGTCAGATCCCTCCCATGTTAACATGTATGCATACACTGATGACGGGATAGAAGAAAATTTTATAAAATATTTTTGGCCGGGACCTTTAACATTGGTTATGAAAAAGAAGTGTAATATACCTGCAACCGTTACGGCGGGCCTTCAGACGGTTGCTTTACGTTGTCCTTCTCACCCTGTCGCTAAAGCTTTGATTGAAGAATCCGGCGTACCGATAGCTGCACCTAGTGCTAACATTTCCGGTCGTCCAAGTACTACGGAACCTTCACATGTTATTGATGATCTTATAGGTAGGGTTAATGCAATTATTTGCGCCGGCAATTCTGTATACGGACTTGAGTCTACCGTGTTGGACATAACGCGAAAGCCGACGGTTATTTTAAGACCCGGTTTTATAACAAAAGAGGATTTATTAGCCTGTTATTCTGAAGTAATAACATCCTGGGAAACGGATGCAGTAGAAGGGGTCCCAAGATCGCCTGGAATGAAATACCGCCATTACGCACCAAAGGCTACTATTCGTTTGGTGCGGGGAGAATATAAAGTTGTGATGGAATATATCACCGAAGTTTATGAAAAAGATCCGCAAGAAAAGGCATGCATTTTGTTTCCGGAAGAATATAAGGTGCCTGCAGGATTTAGAGTCTATAATCTAGGTTCGATTAATGACCCGGCAAAAATCGCTTCTAATTTATTTTCGGTTTTAAGGGAAATTGATAAAACAGATATTAATACCATATATACCCCCTACTTAGAGGGTGAAGGTTTATTTACATCAATAATGAATAGGATAAAAAAAGCCGCAGGAGATACTATCATTAATATTAAATAATGATTCTGCTGCAAAAACTTTATTTTTTTGTAGTGAAATCAAATAATAGGATAAAATAAGTAATGCATTTAAAAACAGTTTGCACCATTTTTACGGTGTGTTATAATAGTTAGAAAGATTATGTTAAGGAGTTAAAAAAATTGATAGCTATAGGAGCGGATCATGGAGGGTTTATTTTAAAGAAACCCATCATTGATTATTTAATACAAAAAGGTTTTGAGTACATTGATTTCGGTGTATTTTCAGACGAATTGCCGGTTGATTATCCGGATATAGTAAAAAATGTGTGTGAAGCAATAATAACCGGAAATGCCGATAAAGGCATTTTATTATGTGGAACGGGAATAGGTGTTTCAATTGCAGCCAATAAATATCACGGAATACGGGCAGCCTTATGTACTACCGTGGAAATGGCCAAGTTAAGTCGTCAACACAATAACGCAAATGTCATTACTTTAGGTGGCAGGATAACTCAATCCGATTCTGCAGTAGATATCATTGCCGCTTTTCTTGATAACGAGTTTGACAACAGTGAAAGCTCCAGACATGCAAGAAGAGTTGAGAAGATAAATAAACTGGACACAAAATAAATTATAAATAAATAGAAACAGGAGGCTTTCAATATGCAAAAAGTATTTGAATTTGACCATCCTTTGATTCAACATAAGATATCTTTATTAAGAGATAAGAATACGGATACAAAGGAATTTAGGGAACTGGTAAATGAGATTTCCATGTTAATGGCTTATGAGGTTACCAGAGATATGCCTTTAAAAGAAGTGGAAATAGAAACACCTGTAGGAGTTTCAAAATCAAAAATAATTTCCGGAAAAAAATTGGGGTTTGTACCTATTCTAAGAGCGGGTTTGGGCATGGTGGACGGAATGCTGCAGCTGCTTCCAATGGCCAAAGTAGGTCACATAGGACTATACCGGGATCCCCAGACACTTCAGCCGGTGGAATATTATTGCAAGCTCCCGGTGGATGCAACAGAAAGAGATATGGTAGTTTTAGATCCAATGTTAGCTACGGGCGGTTCGGCATCAGCGGCAATCGGGTTTTTAAAAGACAAAGGGATTTCAAATATAAAATTGGTATGTTTAATTGCCGCAAAGCAAGGTATTGACAGGATTAATAAGGATCACCCTGATGTTGACATATATTGTGCCGCAATTGATGAAACATTGAATGAACATGCGTATATTGTTCCCGGATTAGGAGACGCAGGGGACAGGTTGTTCGGGACGAAATAATTTACGGGGGAAATATATATGAGACCTTCATGGGATGAATATTTCATGCAAATTGTAGAAATTATAAAGACAAGGTCTACATGTCTTAGAAGACAGGTCGGAGCTTTAATAGTAAAGGATAAAAGAATTTTAACCACCGGTTATAACGGAGCACCGGTGGGATGCCAACATTGTGCTGAAATAGGATGTATGAGGGAAAGGCTTAATGTTCCGTCAGGTAAAAACCATGAATTATGCCGGGCAATACATGCGGAACAAAACGCAATAGTGCAAGCTGCATACTCAGGGACAAGTTTAAACGGTGGAACTTTATACGTTTCAACTCAACCATGCTCTTTATGTGCTAAAATGATTATTAATGCCGGTATTAAAAGGATTGTTTATGATGGAGATTATCCGGATCCTATGGCGATGGAACTACTAAAAGAAGCAAATATATCGGTTGAAAAATATACTAAAAAGGACTGTGAAAGACCGGTGAAATAAAATGGAATATTTATTGGCGTTTGTTATAGCATTTGTTATAGCTTTCTTTTCTACTCCTATAGCGGCAAAAGTGGCTTTTAGATTAAAGGCCATTGATGTACCTAAGGATGAGCGCAGAATGCATAATAAACCTGTGCCACTTATGGGTGGTATAGCAATTTTCATGGGTTTTTGGGGTTCAATGATATACTGTTGGGTGGCGATGGCACAGTTCCCTTTTGATTCTATCAAGTTGATAGGAATGTTACTTGGTGCCGTAATAATTATGTTTATGGGCGTCGCCGACGACATGTATACACTAAAACCGTTGTATAAGCTAATATTTCAACTTGCATCGGCGGCATGTGTTGTATTTGTATCGGATACACGAATAGAAAACGTATCAATATTCTTCAATGATCCTAATCATGAAAACATGATTGCTTTGGATCCTATATCTTCGTATCTGATAACAATATTCTGGATTGTGGCTATTATTAATGCCATTAACCTTATTGACGGTTTGGACGGATTATCGGCGGGAACATCAGCCATATGTTCTTTAAGTTTGTTTGCGGTAACTTTGATAAGAACGGACATACCGGCAAATATTGCACTATACACAACGATAGTTACTATAACAATAGCAGGAGCTTGTCTTGGTTTTTTACCTTTTAACTTTAATCCCGCCAGGATATTTATGGGGGAGACCGGTGCCGCTTTTTTGGGCTATACGTTAGGTGTTATAACCATACAGGGGACTTTAAAGTCATATGCCGCAATTTCTATCGTACTACCGGTATTGATATTAGGTATCCCGTTATTTGATGCGACTTTTGCATTTTTTAGAAGAATAAAAAACAGAACACCCATATCGCAAGGTGACAGGGGACATTTGCATCATCGTCTGATAGATATGGGTTTGAGTCAGAAGTGGTCGGTATTAACCTTATATGTCGCCAGCGCGGCTTTTGGTATATGTGCCGTAGCACTGGCAGGTAACGAACTTAAACATTCCACATATTTAATACTTATTATTTCAATATTTATATTTATTGGTATTAGATATATGAAGGTGTTTTCCTCACAAACAAGAAAAACTCCTAGTAACAAATGTGACGATGAAAAAAGAGTGCAAAATAGTACGGAATTAGTAACCGGATCTAACGATATAAACACCGGGAATAATATACAAATCGAAGATAAAAAGATCACCCGTGAAAGCGATGTAGAATCGGAGGATTAATTACCATGAAAAAAATAAAAGTTATGCCGGTTTTCGGAACAAGGCCGGACGCTATAAAAATGGCACCGTTAATTTTAGAGCTTAAAAAGTGTAGCGCTATAGATATGAAGGTGTGTAGTACCGGACAGCATAGGGAAATGTTAGATCAAGTAATGGAAATATTTAATATCACACCCGATTATGATCTTAACATCATGAAGCCACGTCAAACCCTTGAAAGTATAACCGCAGATATTTTGACAGGATTTAAACAGGTTTTAATTGATGAAAAGCCGGATTTGGTTTTGGTTCACGGGGATACGGCCACCTGCTTTACATGTGCATTGGCGTCATTTTACTCCAAGGTCAAATGTGGTCATGTTGAGGCCGGTTTAAGGTCATTTGACAAATATTTACCTTATCCTGAAGAAATGAATCGAGTTTTAACCGGTAGGATGGTTGAAATGCATTTTGCTCCAACGATTGAAAATAAAAACAACCTATTAAGAGAAGGTGTAAATCAAGAGCATATATATATAACCGGGAATACATCAATTGATGTTGTAAAAAAATCTGTTTATTCTACATATAATTTTAAAAATGAGTTTCTTAGCAAATATGATTTCTGTAATAAAAAATTAATTACCGTATCCGCTCATAGAAGAGAGAATATAGGAAAGCCTTTGGAAAATATATGTCATGCATTGCTTGATATTGTAAAAGAACACTTGGATGTGGAACTAATATATGCTGTTCATTTAAATCCGGCTGTCAGAGAAATAGTATACCCCATTTTACAACATGAACGTATACATTTAATTGATCCTTTAGATGTATGGGATATGCATAATCTTATGAATAATTCATATATGGTTATAACTGATTCCGGTGGTTTGCAGGAAGAAGGTCCCGCTTTGGGTAAACCGGTATTAGTCTTAAGAAATGAAACAGAACGACAAGAAGCTATACTTGCCGGAACTGTAAAGCTTGCCGGAACCCAAAGAGAAAGTATAATAAAAATGGCAACGGAATTGATAAGCGATAAATGTAAATATGATAGAATGGCACATGCGGTTAATCCGTACGGTGACGGAAATGCTTCAAAACGTATAGTAGATGCAATTTTATACGAATTTAATTTAATTGAAAAACGTCCTGTGGATTTCATCGCTTAAATCCTAAATTTATGAAAAGGGTTGTTTAATGGACATCAAATTACCCGAACAAGTGAATATCGTGTTGGAAGTACTTGAGTGTAAAGGCTTTGAAGCGTATGTTACAGGAGGGTGTGTTCGTGATTCGTTGTTGAACAAGATTCCCAAGGATTGGGACATTTGCACTGATGCATTACCTCATGAGATAAAAGAATGTTTTTGTTCATATAAAACGATAGATACCGGCTTAAAATATGGAACTGTGACTGTAGTGGTAACCAAAATGGAAATTCAAATTACTACTTATCGTATTGATACGGATTATTTGGATTTTAGACGACCCGATAAAGTGGAATTTACAAGAAGCCTAAGAGAGGACTGTAAAAGGAGAGATTTTACCGTTAATGCAATGGCTTATAACCCTAAACGAGGGCTGAAGGATTTTTTTAACGGGTTTACGGATTTGACCTGTAAAGTAATCAGATGTGTGGGAAACGCACATGACAGATTTGGAGAGGATGCATTAAGGATATTAAGAGCATTAAGATTTTCATCTGTTTTAGGTTTTTCAATAGAAGCCGGTACATCCAAAACAATTCATGAGCTTTACGGTTTACTTGAAAACATTTCCTCCGAGCGTGTTTTTTCCGAACTAAGTAAATTACTTTCAGGTAAAAATATTTACAACGTATTAATAGAATATCCTGATGTTATATCTGTATTTATTCCTTATGTAAAACATTGTGAAAAATTTAAAATCCCCCATACCGGTATGAGTTTATGGGAACATATTTCTCGTAGTATCAGCTTAGCTGCTGATATTTCTTATGTTAAATGGGCTTTAATATTTCACAAAATGGGATTAGATGCAAACGATTTACCGGGAAATGACCGGGAAATACAAAGAAGTAAGGAAATAGCTTTGGAAATGTTGGTTCGTTTAAAAGCGGACGGTACTACATTAAGAAAGACCATATTAATTATTGAAAATAAAGACATTGACTTAGTCCCTGAAAAGCATGCGATTTTACGGCAATTAAAAAGAATCGGACCGGAAATGTATATTATGCTGCTGGAATTCTTAAGTGCGCATATAAATGCAGGAGGGTTTAACACTTTTGATCAATTTGATAAAGTAAAAGATTGTAAAAACATATTTGATTATATAATCAACAAAAATTTATGTTGGTCGGTGAGCCGGTTGAATATAAACGGTCTTGATTTGATTAACGCCGGAATGGATGAGGGTATTCGATTAGGTCAAATTCTTGACCGTTTAACCGATGAGGTAATTGAGGAGTTATTGCCAAACCGCAAAGAGCCTCTTTTACAAAGAGCTCTGGAGCTTTGGAATGAGTATAATAAAATTTATCAATGATCGGTTGACATTTGTCTATGGTCTGCATATACTGAAGGTGTAACTTAATATTTATAATTGTATGAAGGATTCGGGAGATTCCGATAAAACGGAAGCCGAAGAAGCAAATGTGCTCTTGTCAAAAGCATGTGAACCTTTCAGGCGAACGGACCGTATCCGGACAATACTCTGAAAAGCGAAAAGCACCGAAGGAGCAATATTAAAAAGATAGAATCTCTCAGGTAACAAAACAGAGAAACGACATAATCGTTTTCCCTGTTTTTTTTATTTCGGATTATGTATTTATCTTCCTATGTAACTTAGTAAATCAAAATAAAATCCGATGCAGGAACAATAATTAGACTATATTTATAATATATTACAGGAAATTTATCGGGAGGTGTTTAATGAAAACTGTTTTATATGACATACATAAAGAGTTAGGAGGTAAAATCATTGACTTTTACGGGTGGCAGTTACCGGTACAATATGAAAGCATAGTCGGTGAGCATTTACATGTACGTAGCAAGGCGGGGCTTTTTGACGTATCACATATGGGTGAAATATATGTTTCCGGACCGGATGCGGTACAATATTTACAGTATGTATTAACAGCCGATATTAAGGATTCTTTTATTCGAAAAAAGGCTATATACTCGGTTATGTGCGACCATAAAGGTCATGCTTTAGACGATTTGATCGTTTATGAAGTGAAGCCGGGTGAATATATGCTTGTTGTAAACGCTTCAAATATTCAAAAGGATTATAATTGGTTGGTGTCTCAAAGAGCAAATTATAGTGTAACTGTTGAAAACGTAAGTGATAAATACGCACAGATAGCGCTACAAGGACCAAAAAGCCCTGATGTTTTACAACCGGTGTGTGATATTGATCTTACCGCATTAAAGTTTTTTTCATTTATGAAGTGCAATATACTAGATATCGGTGTGCTGATATCAAGAACAGGTTATACCGGAGAAGACGGTTTTGAAATGTATTTAGATTGTGAAAAAGCACCCGGGTTATGGAATATTTTATTAAAAAACGAATATGTAAAACCTATAGGATTAGGTGCAAGGGATACATTGCGTTTTGAAGCGTGTCTTCCTTTATATGGCCATGAATTGAATGAAAATATATCACCTGTAGATGCAGGTTTGAAAAAATTCGTTAACTTCAATAAATTTGATTTTATCGGGAAAGATGCTATGAAGGTTCAGCAAAAAACTCTTATGGGATTTAAAGTTGTTGATAAAGGTATTCCGAGAAACGGGTTTGAAATTATGCATAATGGAATTCATGTGGGATATGTAACAAGCGGAAGTTTTTGCCCTTACCTTAACGATGTATATGCTATGGGTATCATTGAAAATAATGAATATGACGGTGATGAGTTTACAATAATAATAAGAAATAAACCGGTGAAAGCTATAAAAGCCGGTATGCCTTTTTATCAAAAAAAATATAAGAAATGAGGAGATTTTATTATGGTACCGAAACATCTTTTTTACACGAAGGATCATGAATGGATAAAAGTAACCGATCAAGGGTTGTATGTGGGCATAACTCATTATGCTCAGGAGCAATTAGGTGATATTGTATATGTTGAACTACCGGAACCTTCGGCATATTTTAAGGCACATGAAACCGTTGTTGTTATAGAATCGGTTAAAACAGCCTCAGATATATATATGCCGGTAGCAGGTAGTATTTTTGGTGTGAATTCAGCCCTTGAAGATGAACCCGAATTAATAAACCAAGACTGTTATGAAAATTATATATTTCTAGTCAAAGCTGACGATGTGGATTTAACCGGGTTACTAAGTGCCGATGATTATACAAAATATATTGAGGAGCTGTAGAATGAATAAATATATATCCAATACCTCAAAACAGGAGGAGGAAATGCTGGCTTCCATCGGGATCGACAGCGTGGATAGATTGTTTGAATGCATACCACGGTCTGTTCGAGATAAAAACAGGTTAGAAATACCCAAAGGCTTATCAGACTTGGAGTTGGAAAGACATTTATCCGCTTTGGCAAATAAAAATGCTAATGTTAACGATTATTTATGTTTTATTGGTGCCGGTGCATATGACAGATATATTCCCGCTGTGGTAAAAACAATCATGAGAAGGCAGGAATTTTTAACCGCATATACTCCATATCAACCGGAAGCCAGTCAAGGATTATTACAAGCGATTTTCGAATATCAAACAATGATATGTAATCTTACAGGAATGGAAGGATCGAATGCTTCTCTATATGATGCCGGTTCGGCTTTATATGAAGCGGTTGCTCTTTCGGTAAGTGTGAATAAGAAAAAGAAGGTTCTTGTTTCCGCATGTGTAAACCCTAGGTACAGACAGGTATTAAATACATATATCAAATATAGAAATATGGAAATAATTGAAATTCCTTACGAAAACGGTGTGACCGACCTGTCGCTTATTAAAACGGAGGATCTAAAAGAAAGCTCTTGTGTGGTAATTCAAAATCCTAATTATCTCGGATGTTTGGAGGATATGGAAACAATTTCGGAGTTTGCAAAGAAAAACGACCTGCATTTTATTGTTTCTACAAACCCTGTAAGTCTGGGATTGCTGAAAGCTCCGGGTGAATATGAAGCTGATATAGTGACAGGAGACGGTCAGGAATTAGGAAACCCCCTTTCTTTCGGTGGCCCTTACCTTGGGTTTATGGCCGTTTCAAAACCGTTTATTAGAAAGATGCCGGGTCGTATAGTGGGGCAAACAGTTGACAATGAAAATCGTAAAGGTTTTGTTTTAACTATGCAAGCGAGAGAGCAACACATACGAAGGGAAAAAGCAGGATCTAATATATGCTCAAACCAAGCTTTGAATGCTCTCACTGCAGCCGTATACATGGCCACAATGGGAAAAAGTGGGATAGTAAAAGTAGCGGAACTAAGTTTTAATAAAGCTCATTATTTACACGATAATTTATTAAAAACAGGTGTATTTAAAAAAATATACACTTCACCGTTTTTTATGGAATTTACGTTGGAGTATACGGGAGATATTGATTTGTTGGAAAAGAAATACTTGGATAAGAGGATTTTTTTTGGTCATAAAATCGACAAAGAATATAATGAATTAAAAAATAGCCTTTTGATAGCGGTAACGGAAAAATTACTCAAAAGAGATCTGGATGAATACATAAGGATTGCAGGTGATAATATATGACAAAATTAATATTTGAAAATAGCAAGTCTGATAGGGTAGCATTTAACTTACCGGAATGTGATGTCCCGGACTATACAAAAACCGATGCTTTACCTGCAAAACACAAAAGAAACAGTACAGTCAGCTTACCTGAAGTAAGTGAACCGGATGTAATAAGACACTACACTAACTTATCTTATAAAAACTTTGGTGTAGATTCGAATTTTTATCCTTTGGGATCATGCACAATGAAATATAATCCAAAAATTAATGAAGAGATGGCGGCATTACCAGGTATCTCAAGTGTTCATCCTTTGCAGCCGCAAAAAACTGTGCAAGGATGTCTCGAACTTATGTATAATCTACAAAACTTACTCTGTGAAATATCCGGGATGGATGGTTTTACATTGCAGCCTGCGGCAGGTGCTCAAGGAGAAATGACCGGGTTAATGATTATGAGAAATTACCTTGATGACATAGGATACACTAACAAAAGAGTAATACTGGTTTCGGATTCATCGCACGGAACAAATCCGGCATCAGCCGCAATGGCAGGATTTATTGTACGTGTTGTACCTAGTGATAAAAACGGGCAAACGGACATGGAAAAATTAAAAGAAATGGCTCTTGAGGATGTTGCGGGACTTATGCTTACAAACCCTAACACATTAGGTGTATTTGAGGAAAACATCGAGAAAATCGCATCAATTATTCACGGAATAAACGGCTTGTTATATTATGACGGTGCAAATGCAAATGCAATTATAGGTATTGCAAGGCCGGGTGATATGGGGTTTGATTTGGTCCATTTTAATCTTCATAAAACTTTTTCTACTCCTCACGGAGGCGGGGGGCCGGGTTCAGGGCCGGTTGGTGTTAAAAAACATCTGGTTAAATATTTACCGTATAATACTGTTATAAAGGATACAAACCTTTATAGGTTTAAAGATGATACCGATTCAATTGGGAAAGTCCATTCTTTTTACGGGAATTTTAGTGTAGCTGTAAAAGCATATTGCTACATACTTACAATGGGAGCGTTAGGACTAAAGCAAGTATCTAAAAATGCCGTATTAAATGCCAATTATATGATATCTAAGTTAAAGAATTCGTATAATATACCCTATTACAAAAACTGTATGCATGAATTTGTTATATCGGTCGAGAATTTACTTGAAAAGAGGATAAATGCAAAGGATATTGCGAAAAGACTTATAGATTTCGGTATACATCCGCCGACAATGTATTTCCCTCTAATCGTTCACGAAGCATTGATGGTTGAACCCACCGAAACCGAAAGTAAAGAGACAATGGATAATTTTTGTAATGTTATGTTAAAAATTTTGCAGGAAATAGAAAATGATCCTGAGGTTTTAAAAACAGCACCCCATACCAAAACGGTAACTAGGTTGGATGAGATTTCCGCTGCAAGAAATCCCATTATTAAAGGTTGATTTATATTAAATAATTATGTAAAGAGTATAATTTTAAAGAGGGTTTAGTTCCCTCTTTTATTTTTTTCATTTTAAGAGAAATACCAAATTGTAAATTGTGTTATAACCGCCTTCTATTGAATTCTTCTTTATATATGTATATAATCTAAGATATATTTGTTTGATCACTAAGTAAAGCTAGGGATCAGCCTTAATTGACAGAATTTATTAATGAAATATAGTAGATTTCACTGCAATAACTCACTTACTGAAAACCGGAAACTCCGGCTCAATGTTCGCTTGTATGGTTCAATAAAATAAAATTATTGCAGCAGAATCATATAAAGTTTAAATAAATAAAT
>CAZJOD010000102.1:0-14577 GCA_964547525.1 uncultured Clostridiaceae bacterium | reverse complement strand
TCCTCCGCTATATTCAATTGTCTGATATTTATCCGGTATCAAATATCAATTTGCTATCGTTTTTCAATTAATACTTACCTTTAAACAATAATCTTACAAGTTCAATTTGTATGAGTACTTGATTTTTATTCGCCTAACCTTAAATAATTGAAATAAGTTGGATGCCCGGAATTGATACACTTAGAGATACATTAAGAATCCTAAATACCGATGGTCTTTTATTTGCGAACAGATTTTCTAATTCGTTTTCACTGAACAGCTCACAACAAACTAATCCAACATTGAAAATATGAATTCACTATATTTTGCTAACAAAATTTCCTTATCTCGCATTTTGCTTAATTCATCTTTAACAAATTCAGAAGTTATTTCAATAATCGGATCCACACACAACCTTTTGAAAACTTTATTATAGTACGGATTATTAAAATCGTTATTTACTGTTCTAGCAAAAGACAAGTATTTCGAAATGTTGGAATGTTGTGTTTGAATATTCTTGATCAGAGGAGGATATATAGCTCTATACGTCATTTCTCTGTATTCATAAGTCTTATCAAATGTTTTATTATTATATGGATATATTTTATCGGAAAAATTGGCAATTAAGTTTGAGAAAGCATACAATGTATTATTTTCTTCAAAAATCACATTGCCGTCATATGTATATCTATACCCGGCTAATTTTCCATTGGAAGTTCCGAATGTTAAAATCTCACTTACCTCATCATCTGTCATTAACCATTGCATAAATATTAGTGCTTTCTCCGGTTGGGCATATGTATAAGGCATAAGAATCAACTGAATACTGTCCACATCCATAATAATAGTATTATTCGACTTGTTTCGGTATAAACCGCTTCCATTGTACCGGCTGAAAAAATTTCTCTTCCGAAGTCTATAGTAGCTGCGTGTTGTATATACTTCGGTATAAGTATCTTTAAAGGACGATTATCTAAAAATTCAATATTTTTTATATTATCACCGGTTGATAATATGTCATGTTCCTGTGTATCTAACTTTTGTAACCAAAAGCAAGAACTATTAAGTGATAGGCAGATTATACATATAGAAATAATCATTAATCTTTTCATATAACTATTACCTCGTCTTGTTTTTATCCGAATGTAAAAATTTTTTTCTACTAATAATATGCTATACGCAGAGTCTACATACTTAGCAAACGTTTAGAATAACATTTATGCTCATCAACATATTTATCGTGGGGTGTTACATCAAAGAAATGTATATAGTCCTCCACAAGCTTTGGCGTGAGTTTTTTAATCTGAATATTCATTTCGTTAAAACCTCCCGATATCATACAAAAATACACCAATTCACTCCGAATTTATCAATTAGCCCAAATAGGCAAGGACTCCACGGACATTCACCCGAAACGGTAAGCGGCGCTGTTAACACACGGCAATCCTTTTTCAAAACATCATATATCTTTTTAACAATCGCTTCCTTGCCTTCACCAAAGTGTAGACAAAATTGCATGGAGTTACCCGTTACCACTTCCTGTTCGCGGGCTTCACAAATCGCCAACACCTGACCGAATATGTCAATCTCAGCGTGAGCGACAGTCTTGTCCGGATTTTGATGATTGCAAAGCAACCTTGCGTTAAAGGCATTTTGATAGAACTCGACGGCTTGATTGCTATTTTTAACATAGATTTGAAACATTGATCTGTACATGGGTTTGTCCTCCTCGGCATTTATAATATTTTTATCATAACGATTTTTTCGGGAGTTATATCCTCTATATATTCAAAGGCATATCCGCTTAACCTTTTTCCCAACTATTAATAAAAATTATAAAAAAGTCCATGTTAATTACAATAAAATTTAAAAAGATTATTAAAATCCGAATACCACAATATACTTGCTTCGTTGTATGTGTCGGATTGATTCTACCGTACATTCATTTAAATCCCATTTCAAATTAGTTCGGTATAAGAGGAAAAATCTTTTCTTAATAGTATCATTAAATATTCAGGCTCATCCTCATCAGGTATTTGAATGTTTTTATACCACTTAAAACCTGATTTCTCATACATGCGTATTGCGGACAAGTTTTTCGGTTCAGGACCAATAATACATTTGTTAACTTGAATATTGCTAAACACATGATCTTTGAGAAACTGTTCCATGATAAGAACGCCATAACCTTTGTGGATATAATCTCTATGCCCTATAAATAAATCGACACCCGCTGCGTATTCATCAGTTTTTACATATTTATTATATTCGGGATAATCATTGATAAGATAAGTTTGTATGTATCCCACATCAACATTATTTATTATAATTATATATGCCTTTGTAGGTTTTTCACCTGTAATGTATGGCATATACTTATTTCTTATATCCTCTATGGTCACAGGTGTTTTTCCATACCACTCAATTACAAAATCAGTATTCATCCAAATATGCATTTTGTTAAAATCTATTTCTTCTAATAATCGGAATGTTATTTTTCCCATAATCTATTATCCCCTAATAAATAATCTTTCTAATTTTTCATGGAGAAATACGGACCAAACATAAAAACTTAGTCCATATTTGTTAGATTTCAATAATGCTTTTATTCATATTTGAATAGAGCAGTAATTTCTACCAATAAATAGCGACCACAGATAGTCACTACCGGGATCTACTTTATACTTAGAATCCTTTTTTATCTATTATAAATGGCTTGTGCTGCCTAAAAATAACTTCACTTAGTTGTGCCTGTTTTATCAAACTCTTCGCATAATTGCAGTCAGCCCCTAAATCCTTTAATACATGGGCATCAGAACCAATAGTTACGTATTTTCCACCATTGTTTTTATATAACTCTAACAACTCTATGCCAGGTAAAGAAGTAGATAATCCTTTCCTTAAGGACGATGTATTGACTTCCATTGCTATATTGTTATCCTTCATCTTGGTAAATATCTTACTAATAAATGTTTTGTCATATATAACCTCACCGTAGTATCTTTTAGGGATATCAATATGTCCTAAACAATCAAAAAAACCAAACTCAACAGCATTTAATACTTCCTGCCAATAAAGTTTATAGAACCTGCCTGCGGAGTATTCATCCCTTGTTTTCTGACAAGGAAACAAATCTTGAACCCAATGTATGCTGCCAACAATAAAATCATACGGATACTTTGTTAGCTTTTTAAGTTCTTTCTTATAGAGATGAGGTTCGGAAAATTCAATCCCACATAATACTTCAATTTTATTTCCAAATTTCATTCGTGTAATATCATACTCTTTAAAAAATTCATCAACATTATAGTACCCAAAACCGTAATCATTTTTATTGAAGTCGATATGGTCAGTAAAACATATACAGCTAAGATTATTTTCTATAGCTTTTTTACAATACTCCTCCATTACTACCTCAGAATCACATGAATATTTCGTATGTACATGTAAATCGCAAATCATGCTTTTCTCCCTCTTAAAATGTACTTTGACTTTTATATAAACATTTTTTAAGTTGCTTCAAACTACTATGTATTTTTTTGTTATCAGCTTTAATCTCTAACACTCCAAAAATGTTTGGTATCTTGCTAAAATACTTCATTAATTTCGCAAAATCAATAGTACCCTCTCCAATAGCCAAATGTGTTCCTTTTTTAAAATCAACATTTTGTAAAGCATCGCTAATGTGCAGTGCCATAACATTTCCTACCACCTCGTCCATGGCGAAATACATGAAACTCCTCCTTTATTATATAATAAATTTTAATCATTACCACATGCATATTATTCGCGGTCCTTTCGAAATTCTGTCTCCGGTCCGTGGTATATATATTGTTTTTTGTGGTCTTACTCCTCGAGACCATTGCAGAATTGTATCTTCATCTATCATATGGTGTGACGGATAATGCGGATTATCTTTTGGGCAATCCCATTTATAGGGTAAACTTAAAATAATAGAATTGGCAATCCTTTTTGCTTCTTCAAAAGCCTCAGATTGTTTATCATACAAATGCTCAAAGACTTGTAACGCTATAAATAAATCGTATTGTTTATCTTTGATAGGCCAAGGGATTATTGTAGCGTCATGAGCGTATTTTTTGCCATTCACATTATCTGGCAAACCCCACGAATCAATATCCGGCTTATACATAATGTCAGAATCATGCACTACAGTGAAAAGCGAGGGTCCAAGTTCAAGAACATTTCGTGGTTTTATTTCATGTATCATTTCAATGACTATTTTAAAATATTCCCACCTGCCATCATAGTAAATATTAGTTTCTAAAAATCTGCTAAATTCTTTATATGTAATTGTATTCATAAAATCCTCAGCAATAATTATTTTACTACATTTTACCATATATCGTGATAAGAGAGCAACTTTTGTTTTTAACTTCATGAGCCTATAATTTAAGTCAGTTTCTGTACCAGTATTGTAGCAACCCATACAGGGTCATCCCTATACGAGAGCGTTTTTTGGGTATAACCTATTATATTTGTTATGGTCCGGGCAACTCCATCTCCGTTTTAGTTTTTTTACAGAAATGATTCAATAGTAAAAAAACTTCCAATTTAATGCACATTAAAGAAGGAGGTTAAATATTTATATTTGCTATGTTTTTAGAAATCAGAAGCGAAAATGCTGCAATTTAGTGTATTAATTGATGAATTAATATGAAAAGTACTCACTTTTATGTGTATTACGCTTAAATATGTATTCATCTCCACCACATCCATCGAGTACGATTTCATTGTCATTATATCTTTTCACTGGCCAAAATAACCCGTCGCCAGTGGATATACACCTTTCAGACCGGCATATTATTTCCGGTACTTCTTTTGTTGTCTCTATGTTACCTCCAATATTACAATGAAACCTGCAATACGGTTGAGAATTATCTGCAAAATTACGCAATCTAAAGTACTGGTTACTACCAAATAAGCCATTATCATATAGGATGTTTATCGATGCGCCGCAATATATGTTTGTATCCTGAGAATTGATACTAAATACATATTCAATTTTATTTGTCACCATTTGAAATAACATAAAACCTGAGTCTACATTATATGTGACCCCTTTTCTCCATATATCCAAACATCTTTTAATTCCGGCTTCAGAAACAGTAGGCATATCATACTTAAATGATATGTTTATATCATCTATCTTTTTCAAAGTTGAAATGTCATAAGCATATATACTGCCTATTAATGTACATAGCCCGTCAAAATCGTTTGTAGTTATCTGTCCGTCTAAATTTTTAAATGCATATTTTGTCGTTTGCTCAATTATATTTCTCTCACAAATAGCCGCAAGCGTTTTATTTTCATTTACCCCGTTATAGAGTTTTGAACCGATTATTGTTTTATCAACATTACAATAAAATAATAACGCCCAAAATTTTGTTAATGCCACTTCGAAAGTTGATGATGTATATACTCCGTATTCCATATTTCCTCCTTCTTGTATAAAAAAACATTTTTACTTAGTAAATGATCTTCGAATTATATAATTACTTCGGATATAACATAACTCCAACGTCCTTCTCTAGTAAAGCTACATTAGATGGTGCAATTCTTAATTTTTCTATATTTTACCACGTAATATAACAAGAGAACCACCATTATATTTTTCACATCCCAAAACCGAATCCACCCCAACCCCTCCCCAACTGCTGTACCAATATTGTAGCATACCATACAGATTCATCCTTATACGAGTGTTTTTTCGGGTATAGTCTATTTTTGCTCGCTGTAGCTTGGTATATTGAGGTTTAGGTGAAGTATAAGTTGTGTGTGGTAGGAAGGAATATTTAACATATTAAAAGTAAAAAAATCTAATTTTATACACAATAGATACTCAGGCCAAATAGCAGATTTATTAGGGTTTTCAGTGTCAGGTGCGAAATTGCCGGAAGCGAGTTGATTGGTAAATCTAACATATAAAAATATCCTTCCTAATATAAGTAACCTTACTTATTTAATAATCCACATGTCCATTCCTGCACCTCGATTTTCTCTTGGGCGTACAGAAAAACCAAACTTCTCATAAAAACCTTCTTTACTCTTGGCCGACATTAAGTCAACTTGTATACCATAACCGGGTTTCAGTTTGCTTTTTAAATAATCCATAATACGGATCATCATAGATGTACCGATGCCTTGTCCCTGATACTCCGGTAAAACCAGCACATCCTTAATCAATGCCGCATATCCGCCATCCCAGACCAACCGCGCTGTTCCAACTATGCGGTCACCATCTTTTGCCGCTATAAGAAGTGCGCTACCTTTTAGTCCGGCTTCCGCTTGTTCCGGATGGATAACCGGCCAACCGGCAGAGACACGGAGCATATTGTAATCATCAACAGAAATGGTGTTTGTATAGATAATATTCATCTCGTAATATCCTTCCTCGCTTGTCTCAGATAAATAGGCTATTTGTTGTTTTGTCTGACATATAAACTAAAATTTTATGGACTGTATGTATCGCTTTCCACAACTTCGTGAATATCTTTTCCTATTTTTTGCTCAAAATATTTCTTTAACGCCATATTTGAATTCCACTTTTCTTTCGGATAAAAGCCGTATCTTCGTTTAACATCTTCCATACGCACTTCAATGTCAAGTATGCACTCACTACCAGCTAACGCATCACACAATTGTATGAGTTTGTCATAATCAACCATTTTTACAATTGCCAAAGCATTTTTAATAAGCTCGTATTCTACATCTGATGTATCAAATTTTCCAATATATTCATCGGTTGTTTGATTGTTAAATGAATGGGTAAGGCAAATTTGAGCCACTTCATCATATCCCAAAGACAGCATATAGGAATAGCCATCGGAAACATGACCAAGATGTCTTACTCCAAATTTTCTACCAATATCATGAAGAAGTCCGAATATATACGCTTTTTCTGAATCCAAATCCCCACACGCCAAAGCAATTCTCTTAGCACAATGTGCTGCAACACGACTGTGATTTCCCCATGGACCAGGGTTACAAATTTCCGCTTCTTTCAAAAGCTTTTCTGCTTCCTCTCTTGTTGGCAACATAAAGCTTCCACCTCCACAAATTTACATTTTCCTATTTCTTCTTTAAACCGCTGCGATGCGTACCGTCATCATCTGTAATGACATTGCTTATGTAATCAATATCATTCCATATCAGTATTCAAATATATAGTGTGATCCTTCACTTAATGACTTATAATCTTTTATCTACTACATTTTACCATACATCCTGACAAGCGAGCAACCATTATATTTTTAACACCCCACAACCCCTCCCCAACTTCTGTACCAGTATTGTAGCAACCCATACAAGGTCATTTCTATACGAGAGTGTTTTTAGAATATTTTGATTGCAGTAACCGGGTATATTGTGAAAGAAAGGAAATTATAAAATTTGCAAAATATACTTTATAATATTTATTCATAACACTATAAACAAGGCACCTACACTGTAATTCTATAGAGTGCCTATGTTTTGTAGATACCCCCTACCTTTATCCAACTTCAAATAATATATTTTCAAAACAATCATTCACATACTGTAAAACAAGCCACACCAATACTTCCCACCTTCTGCACCAATATGGTAGCATACCGGGTATTGCCTATTTTGTTTGCTGTAACCGGGTATATAGTGATTTGGGGCGGGGTGTGTAAATTCGAATCCTTCATAAGTCATAAAAATCCGGCTTATCATCAACAAACTCAGATGGCAAACCTAGACTGTTGAAATAATTGCACATTTGGATTGGGGCAAATTTCTCCGAAGAATAATGTGTTCCGCCAAACACATTTATATTATTTTCTTTTTCAAATTTGTGTACTGCATTAGAATGTTCATTCACAATAGTAATGCCGGTTATAAGAATTTTAATTTTCCTATCCATCATTTCATTTAAAACAAACATGGTATTCCCGCCACCGGGGCATATAGCAACTTTTTCACCCTGTATATCTTCTTTTCCGTATAAGTATAAGCTTGTTTTGTGTCCTACCGCTTGTGTATACATTTCTTGCAATTCTTTAGCGCTTTTGCAACCGGTTGTTCCTATAACTCCACATAATGCACCACAATATAAAAAAGCCGGTTTTTCTATAAATATTTTTAGATTATCAGCCAATGTTTTGCAGGTAGAATAATTGCCATAATTATCGAGTGGATGGTGCAGAACATATATGGATATATTTCTTTCTTTAAGCTTAAGTATAAGGTCTTCTTCTGCAGCATAATTTCCGTTATAGTGTTCAATACCCCAATTTGTTGGATGGTGAGAAAATATTAATGCATTTGATACATTGTCTGTTAATATCTTTGATAAAACTTTTACAGAAAGAAAAACAGTAGTATAAACCTTTTTGATATCATCTGTAAAATCACACATTAAACCCATTCCGCTTTGCTTAAAATCAACATATAAATATTTATCTAAATTAGGCATTTTTGATGCCCAATTTAAGTCAGTAATACTCTCTTTTATAAAATCCGTTTTAAGTTTACTGTAAATTACATTTGCCTTCATAATTACTGCACCTCCTGCTTACTCGACTAACAGTTGCAATTGAATTTCATTTATCCGGTCAAAAGTTCTGTTACATCTTACATATAATGCATTATCGTGACAGTTAACATAATAACGCATCTTCCAAATTCGTGCAATACACCATCCAAAAAAGCATACGACATATCAAAAGATGCGGCAGAAAAAGGTACAAAATCATGATATATATTTCTTGTTGTAAAAAGTTCAAAATCTATTACAGCGCTCAATGTGTTTGGCGTAGGGTGCTCAATTTATTGTAATAATTCTAAGAGAATATAGCATATCTACATTAAAAAATTATGTTACTTTTTTCCTTACTACTATTTCAGATCCAACAATATGTATAATAGAAAATCCTTGTTTTTCATACATAGAAACCGGTCCACCGCAATAAGCAGACGTGAACTCGCCGTCTGAAGGATACGCCTCAATATAGTGAAATTTATTCTCTTTCGCGTAATGGATAATGCCCTTAAGTAAAGAAGTAGCGACTCCTTTCCCTCTCAGATTTACATCAACAACATAGCTAAAGAGTGAAGTTTGAGTTTATAACTTAAAATCACTGATTATTGGAAGTCAGAAAATCTATTACCCAATTATATAGTTTATCATCTTGTCTGGATATTAATTTGCGTCTGCCAATCAACTAAACGCTTTAATGAATGCACACACTTATTTTTTATAAAATAAAAAAACCCATAAACCGGTCTATCGATTCATAGGTTATGATGTGGCTAAGATGATAAGAAATGATAGAATGAACACCCCTTATCCATTTCCATGCATTTTCCATCCGGATAATCCTGTAACTGTTCATTCTTCATATCATTTTAGTGGTGATTAACCGTCATATGTGTAAGCATATAATGCATCGGGTTGTGATGTGTGTACGGTAATTAATCTGTTTTAATGGTATTAAGTCAATCCGGTTATTATAATCGTCGTATATCTAGGTATACTGTGAAAAAATCGAATCATACCATCTTTTATTCACTATAGCCTTCGAAAAGGTGTATGCCCAAAAGTGTAATTAGATCCCTTAAAATGCCCCGCTGGCATTAAGTATCTTGTTCTATTTTCGATACAAGTTTGATAATCAAATCTCTAATAGTTCTTGCGCTGTTCAATGCCTGCCTTATATCATGTTCTTCCAGCTTTATCTCCATTGGATACCTTGGCTGAACACCATAAGCTGTTAAATCTGAACAATGGTCAGCTATGTCTGTAAACATATTCAATATTTCTGCACATAACTTACGCAATTCGTCTAAATCATGTGTCTTTGGAGGATTCTTTCCATTTAAAATGAGATATCCTTTAAGATGCTTCTCAGCGGATTGCTGACAATGGTAGCATATAATCTCCAAAGGAACAGGATGCATATTAAGTAAATATTCTGCACTGTGTAAGTCCATTTCTGCAAACCTCATCCATTCTTGAGCTTGTAACAGATTATCCATATAGCACCATCCCCTCCTGAACTATATGCCGTTCAATTGTAGGGCCGGATATCCGTTGAATAAACTTACTTTCTTTGCTGACTATTATATCTACCGGCATTGTTTTTTTATCCCTAATCGCTCTACGAATTAATTTTATTGCATCTATTTCTCTTATGTCCGTATTTTCAGACATAACTATATATAAGTCCAGATCTGAATCATCATGTGGTATGCCATTTGCGTATGAGCCAAACAAAAAAATATGTTCAACCGGAACAGTTTTTAATATTATTTCTTTTAGTTTGTTCAATTCATCATGCACTCTTTTTTCCATATCAGCACCTCCACCTATTTTATATTATTAATAACTTCAAATATTGAATATCAAATCCATTTTGCTTATATTATATCAATATATATGCAAAAAGAAACCAAAAGGAAATATTATCATAAAAAAATCAGCAAAATCCTACAGAAACAATCAATAATAAAAATAAAATATAATCATAAATCTCTAACTAATATTTTGCTTCTATAAGCTAACCTCTCCCAGGGATACTTGGGTACATTTCTCAACTAACCGCTTTTTAGATGAATGTAACCATAAACAATATATATTTTTAATCCGGTAAAAAATAAAAAAAGACAATTAGCTACAATTTACTTTTATTGCAGGATCATTAGATTTATATAATAATTGTTATATATAAGACTTATTGGAGGCGATTATAATGCCAAGATCGGCACGAAAGAGAAATCCGGAAACCCCAGATCACCAAGACATTAAGACTCTCCGCCCTTCTTCCTTTAAAGCAACGGATCTCGGTTTTTATCAACACTACAAAATTGTCACTTAAAGAAACCAAGGATTATGTTGATTTTCGCATGAAGTAGGCAGGGACAAGCGCTTCCGTCTTCGACGAAGCGACCTTTCCAGTAATATATCAATATTCGGAAGGGGTGTATAGAATGATCGATCAGCTTTGTTTTCAGGCGCTTACTATCGCCTATATGAACAAAAGCAACATCATTACAACGGAAACCGTCGAAACGGCTTACAAAAATTTGGATTATGATTTTTAAAGGTGCAAAAACGGTTCGGAATCGGTTTGAAAAGTTCAATTCCGGTTCGATTCTATGAAAGGAGTAAAAAATTCATTATGCTTGTTACAGGAACTTTTTTGAAAATGTCTGTAAAAACAGACGACGACACTCATACACCTGTAATATTGTGTCCTGCGGCCGGAATATATTATATATGCCTTCCCGAACAGGAAACGATATTCCGATTGAATTACGAAGAAGGAGCCGACGTTAATGCCTTTTCTTCATACATGGACGGAAGAAGCGCAAAATTGGTGGCTGCCGCCGTTGCGCAGGCTTTAAAACTTATTATGCTTTGTGGAGGTGATCACGATTGACTTCAAAAAAAATACAGGATTCAAATTTATTCATTCTAAGGAATCCTATGACAGTTAAACAAACTGCCGGACTGGTTAAGGCGGCTTGTGACTTGTATATCGAACATAAACTTAGTGAAAAGCATTTAAAAGAACTTGTTTTTCATTATGCCGGTGTACACGGCAATAAATTTTTCGGTATTCACGGAACTCTCAATCCGACTCTTGAAAAAATCATTGGAAAGAAGCGAAAGGAACTTGTTGAAATTATGCTTTCCGATTTTCAAATGAGTTTGATTTAATTACCACTTAAGGACATGCTATAAATGCATGTCTTATTTTTTTATTCTATTATTGCCATAATTTTTGTCTTTTTCTGTGTCATATTGATTGGCACGTAACACTATCTTCAAAGAATCGTACACTCCCACATATCCTTCGTTTTCCGAACTATTCTTTTGCAGTGAGCCCTCTTTTTGAGGTTGGCAGCACTTTATTTCTTTATCAGTAACATTTTTACTTTCACCTCCTAAGGTTCAACCCTTCCCCCTGTTGTTAGCAACATGAGGTACTATGATCTCGGCTGACTTCTCATGATAAATCTTGTTTCAACCGTGGTACCAATTTATTTCCCCACGTCCATGAGACCTCCCACGGTAAGACGATTTACTTTCATTCCATGTACCCACACCATTTACATTGATATGCCCGAGTAGTTATTGGACTTCATCTTGTTTGGCAGACTCGTCCACACATCATATGCCGGATAATATTTGTGTTCCTTGGGTCGAAACTTTGCCTCCAGCTTCCTTCAGATTCCACATCGCTATGGACACCCTTGCTTTTGGCTAGTGGTTGGTAACTACAAACCCCCACAGTGGTCTTTCACCACCTAGTTAATCGCCATGCGTGGCGCACCAAAAAAACCTATAAACCGATCTATCGATTCATAGGTTCTGATGTGGCTAATATGGTATGAAATGATAGAGTGCATGAAAGGCACTGCTCCCGGGGTAAGGGGTTTCACTTTTTGTTAGGGGGTTTCATTCTGGTGTGGTACCATTTGTGCTATTGGACGCATTTAATATCACATCGTGGGTATCATGCCCATTTAGGTGTTCGTGTATACCGTCAGTTTTTTAGGGAGCAGTGATACAAAGGTGCGTTTAGGGTGTCAACTCTGACGGGGAAGTGCCCATTTAATAAAATTTTACTTATAATAGATGACCGATCAAATATGATTTATTATGTTATATAGGTAAAGATCACTCTAAAGTCTATTATCTATTCGATGCAGTTTGTGAAATAATTTTTTCATATAAACAATATTACCATTTCTGCATTGTGCTTCCAGCTACCATCATCAATAATCCCTAAGAAATATTCTGATTAATTTTTTCAATAATATATTGATTATCACTTTTATCAAACAATGATAAAAAATCATAAATAAAGCTGTCCGCCTTTTTTATATGGTTTTGTAACAGATTATATATTTCAAACCGTCTATAAACCGCATTTTTAAAACTGGCGTCTTCTGTGATTAAATCTTTCACAATACTGTTGATATATTCTACATCATCATGCAACTGTTTGACTTCAGCATTTTTTATATGAACTAAATCATAAATGTATTCATCCCACAAATTAAAGTCATGTGCCAATTTTTTTTCATAAAGCGGATTCAATATGTTATTAATATAATACCTTGTATTTAACGCAATACCACTATCAGTGTTTTCATAATCTATATCTTTAATGCCGTACCGTAATAATTCATAAATGGTCTCATCATATTCCAAACAACGTAAAAATTGCATTGCAGCTACTGTTTCGTCACTGTATACACTTATAAAATATTTAGCATCATAAACAATTCTACCATGCATGTTATTAGTTTTTACAGGCATTACATAATAATGGTCGTTAAACTTTTTGCTTTCAAAGTATATTTTTCTTCTGAAAGTTGAATATTCAACTAACTCTACAACAGGTGCAACAGGTGCATTGCTTACATCCATCCACGACTTCACCTTTGTAGGCTCCGTCCAATTCATACTCCAATCAAACTGTCTCTCGCTGACATTCAGAGATAACTCATATAGATTTTTCAACCTGTTATATGTTTGGTTAAAATAATCACTTTCTTCCATTAAAATGAATTCACTATTCGTATAGATAATATATGGTGATAATACATAAGCCAAAATATCATTTTGCATAATGGTGTTAAAAGCTTTAGCGAACGCTAAAACACCATTATAGTTTTCATTACTGTTTTCTAATCTCTTAAATATCTCCATAACCTCATCTATCTCTAAAAATCTGTTTTTATCTTGAATATCATAAAAATTCCTGTTAATAACCAATCCATTTAAATTTAGATCCATATTTGCACAACCGGGTATAGCATATATTTTGTCATCTTTACTTATTTTTGATCTCAAACAGGGATCCTGTTGGAACATGTAATTAATTTCAGGATAGAAGCGGTTTATTAAATTAGATATATCTACAGCATAATTGTTATCAACTATATCTTGTAAGTTATTGTGCATAAAATATATATCTGTATTATCACCTGCTAACAATCGCTTTTGCATTTCTGTTTGGTATTCCGCTGAAAATACCAAATCTAATTTTACAATAATACGATAAGCTTTTTCCATATAATTATTAATTTCCTCTAGACGCATATTTAAATTATCCAAGACTAATTCATACCCCCGTAACATTACCGGATACATAGGATTTTCAAACAAGATAGATATTTTCTTGTATGTATCATTTATATCACCTTCATCTATTGTATTTATTGTGTTCTCAGCATTAAAGTTAAAATTTATACTTTTTGAACAAGATACATTTATAAAAATTAAAAGTATAATTGTAAATGCTTTTAAATTTTTTTTCACGATGTGATACCTCCAAAAGAATCTCATTATAATTTTTTATTCCAAAATCATATAATATATAGAAACTACTGCAGTATAATCCATAATTATTATATCAGAATTTTGAGGTAAAATTTACAACCTTTGAACAAAATAATCTATGTATATCTATCAAAATAATTTCATATATTTTCTCTTATATCTGTTTATATTGACGTTATATAATACTGTTATCTTCCATTAAAGTATAAAAAAATAGGATACACATATTACCACTTACAGAGCAATAAACTTTACACTAGCAA
>CAZJOD010000101.1:0-14688 GCA_964547525.1 uncultured Clostridiaceae bacterium | reverse complement strand
CACCATCCTGTTTGACAGATTAAGCGTGACCACTGAGTAAGTCAAGGGTTGCGTTTACAATGTCATTTCACCTGTTCTGTTAAACTTGGAGGAACTTGGAGCGAAATTAGGGCGAAATTAAATTTTTATTTGCAGCCCCGATTCACTGTGGTATAATGGCATGTAAATATTTTTCAACAGGTGAGAAATGTATAACTTAAAAATGATAAATGCAAAAAAATTGTATTATTACTATAAATCGTTTTCGGAAGAATCCTCGGATGTGGAAGCTATAAACGGAATAGATATTGAGGTTGAAAAAGGTGAATTTCTTGTTTTATTAGGAAGAAACGGTTCCGGTAAGTCGACCCTTTGTAGGTTGTTTAACGCATTGTTGAAACCAAAGCAAGGTACGGTATATGTAAATGGGAAAAATACAATGGAAGAAGATAATGTGTGGCTGATACGAAAGGAAGTCGGAATGGTTTTTCAAAACCCTGACAATCAGATAGTAGGCAATGTGGTTGAGGAAGATGTGGCTTTCGGTCCTGAAAATATCGGTGTTGAGCCGAAAGAAATCCGAAATAGGGTAGATTCGGCTTTAAAGACGGTGGGCATGTTTGAGTTTTCAAAACATGCTCCTCATCGGTTGTCGGGCGGACAAAAACAAAAGGTTGCAATTGCGGGTATATTGGCTATGGAGCCGGAATGTATCATATTGGATGAAGCGACCTCCATGTTAGACCCGTGGGGGCGCAAGGAAGTCTTGGATGTACTTCTGGATCTTAATAAAAATAAAGGTATTACTATTATACACGTTACTCATCATATGGAAGAAGCATGTCTTGCGGACAGGGTTGCGGTTGTTGAAGATGGTAAAATAGTAAAACAAGGTAAACCGACCGAGATATTTTCCGATGTAAAAGGTATAAAAAATTTAGGATTGGATGTCCCTCAAGTTACTGAAGTTTTTTACAAATTAAATCAAAGAGGATATAGTTTTAAAACTGAAGTATTAACGGTTAAAGACGCTTTAAAAATAATCAAAGAAAATTTGGCGGTGAACAGTATTGACAATTAGAATAACCGATTTAACATATATATATAATAAAGACACTGTCATGGAGAAAGTTGCACTTGATAAAGTATCGGTTACAATAAACGACGGTGAACGAGTAGGTATAATCGGACATACAGGTTCCGGAAAAACCACATTGGTTCAACATTTAAACGGTTTGTTGAAACCGCAAACCGGAATGGTAACCGTAAACGGTATAGACACCGCATCGAAAGATATAAAGTCTTTAAGAAAACAAGTAGGTATGGTATTCCAGTATCCCGAACATCAGCTTTTTGAAGAGACGGTTTATAAAGACATTGCATTCGGATTAAAAAAACAATTCGATATTAATGATGAAGAAATGAGGAAAAGGATAACAACAGCCGCTTCGGATATGGGTCTTGCATCTAATTTATTGGAAAAATCCCCTTTTGAGTTATCCGGTGGACAAAAAAGACGTGTTGCCATAGCCGGTGTATTGGTTACCAATCCGAGTATTTTGGTTTTGGATGAGCCTACCGCAGGTTTGGACCCAAAAGGTCGAGATGAATTATTTTCTTTATTATATGAGATAAACAGAAGTAAAAAAACTACTGTAATAATAGTCTCACACAGTATGGAAGAAACAGCCAAGTTCGCAAATAGAATTCTTGTTATGAACAAGGGTAAATTGGAGATGGATACCACTCCTGACAAAGTGTTTTCAAATGTTGAAAAACTTGAAAATATGGGCTTATCCGCTCCGCAGGTTACGTATATGGCAATGGAACTGGCAGGTATAATAAAGGGTTTCCCTGTAAACATCCATACTGTTGATGATATGGTTAACGCACTGATAAAGGTGGTGAGACGAAATGATCGGTGATATTACTTTAGGACAATTTTATCCGGGTGATTCGATTTTACATCGTGCCGATCCTAGGATAAAAATTGTTATATCTTTGGTTCTTATGGTAATAGTCTTTATATTAAACAATATTTTATGCTTGGCGTTGGCGTTGGGATTTTCAATTTATGCGGTATATATTTCAAAGGTGCCGTTGTCATATGCATTCAAGGGACTTAAACCTGTTTTGATAATAATAATGTTTACTGTGGTTTTGAATGTTTTTTTCAGTGAAGGAACACCATGGTTTACAATATGGAAAATAACCGTTACCTATGAGGGAGTACTAAGAGCCGTAAGGACTGCTTTGAGAATTACCGTACTTATTACAAGCTCTTCATTGGTTACCTTGACAACTACACCGATTTTATTAACCGATGGTATTGAAAAATTATTGAACCCTTTAAAAAAAGTAAGATTGCCGGTGCATGAAATTGCAATGATGATGAGCATAGCTTTAAGATTTATACCGGTTTTAATGGAAGAAACACAGAAAATTATAAAAGCTCAAACAGCCAGAGGCGCGGATTTTGACACGGGAAATATATTTCAAAAAGCTAAAAGCTTTATTCCGGTTTTAGTCCCGTTGTTCATTAGTGCTTTCAGGCGTGCCGACGATTTGGCTGTGGCAATGGAATCGCGATGTTACAGAGGTGGCGAGAACAGAACGAAAATGAAACAATTACAAATGTCACAGATTGATCTATATATATCTATAGCCGTTTTTCTATTTTGTTTATTGTTGATAGCACTTGAAAAGACGATGCATTATATTTATTAAACAAATCCGAAGGTTGTAAAGGAAAAAAAGTATGAATAAACATAAATAACAGATAATAAGTATATAAATTAATGTTAACCGGAGGGTAAACATGAAAAAAAGAAAAAGTATACTTTTATTTTCTGTTATAATAATGCTGGTTTTTACGAGTTGTAATAATAAACAAGAGCAATCTGAAGAAAATCCCGTGCCTCAAGAATTAAAAAATATTGAGGAAAGTGTTGAAGAGATTATGGTTTTGTTAAGCGCTCCCGGTCTTTCCGAAGACGAAAAAGAAGAGAGTGAAAGCGGAGAAAAAGAGCAGGAAGGACAAGGTAGCCAAGAGGAAAACGGTAAACAAGGTGAAAACGGTAACGATAAATCAAAGGAAGAGGAAAACGGGAAGAATTCCGAGGGTGAAGGCGGCCAAAGCAATTCTCAAAATAAAAACTCCGAACAATCGGAAGGTAACAAGCAAGAAACCGACCCGAAACAAGCCGAGCAAAAAAAGAGTGTGGAAAATTGGAAGGAAATAGATAATGTCGTAAAGGATCTTCACTCGGTTTGGAACAGTTATATGCCTAAAGCTGTAAAAGACGGAGTCAATATGGATTTGTTAAATACTTTCGGTAAATCTTTAAATGATCTGACAGATACCGTACAGACAAAGAGTAATGCACAATTATTATTGGCTGCTAATGAGCTTTATTCTTTTATTCCCCAAGCGCTTGCACGTTATGATTCGGATGTAAATCCCGGTATTAAGAAAATCAGATATTACGCTCGAAACGCAATCTACAATTCCAATATAGGAAATTGGGAGCAAGCCTCAAAAGATATACAAAACCTGCAGGTAACATGGTCTACTATTAAAGATACTATTGGCAAGGAACAAAGGAAAGAAACAGAAAAGTTGAATTATGCCATATCCGACCTTAGTAAAGTAACCGATGAAAGAAACAAAAGGTTGATATTTATTAAAGGTGAGATAACGATGAAAAATATTGATGACATGGAAAAAGCTATAGAAGATAAAGCAAAACAAGAAAAAGATCGACAAAAATAAGTATAATGAATGAACCTAAGTTGATTAGGGAATAAAAAAACCGGAGGTGTTTATAAATAAAAAAATTAATTTTTATAATTATTTTCATTTTTATTGCCTTTTCAATTATTGGCTATCGTATGGCTATGTCAGGCGATGCACAAAAGTTATTCGAGGATCCGAAAAACTTTATTTTTTCCGATAGAAGCAAAACATATAACAGTGTTGTTAAGGCCGATATATATTTTGCATCGGAAAATATGGATTTCCTTGTTAAAGAGACGGTAAATATAAATCAAACCATGAAGGATTTACCTACCGCACTGTTTTTAAAAATGCTCGATGGTCCTATGAACGGAGATTATAATACAATAATTCCTGACGGAACGGAACTTTTATGGGCTAAAACCGATAAAGATATTTGTACACTAAATTTAAATAAAAGATTTTTAGAAAATATGCCAAAAGATCCTTCTAAAGAAAAGCTAGTAATATATGCCATAGTTAACAGTATTACAAGTTTAGAAGGTATTGACAAAGTTCAATTTTTAGTTGAAAATAGTGTATATGAAACCTTCTATTCCATAAATGTCAGTAAGCCTATTGAACCTGATTTTTCAATAGTATCGGAATAGAGGTTATACATAAGTTAGGAGCCGGTATGGATAACGGAAGAAACTTTTTCGCATTTGTATCCAGAATGAAATATATAACCAGATGGGGATTGATGCGCAACAATATTAATGAAAACATTCAGGAACATAGCTTGGATGTTGCAATCATAGCTCATGCACTGGCTGTTATTAACAATGTGTATTTAGCCGGGAACATTAATGCGGAACTGGTAGCGGTTTTAGGTATTTTTCATGATACAAACGAGATTATTACAGGAGATATGCCAACACCTGTTAAATATTTTAATCCGGAAATCCATAATGCTTATAAGGATATAGAAAATATATCGAAATTAAAATTACTTAACATGCTTCCTCATGAAATGAAAAAAGTATATGAGGCTTATTTTGATATAAGTGAAGTGCAACCTGAAATAAATCGTCGGATTATAAAAGCCGCAGATAAAATTGCTGCATATATTAAATGCATTCAAGAAAGAAAAAGTGGGAATGATGAGTTTTTACAAGCTGAAAAAGCATTACTCACTTCAATTAATGAAATGGATCTACCTGAAGTCAAATATTTTATGGACATTTTTTTGCCGGCTTATCAATTGACTTTAGATGAAATAAATACATAAGGAGTCGTTTATATGGTTGAAAAAAAATCAAGATTAAAAAAATTCATAGCAGGTAATCGTACCTCTATTAGAAAATTTTTAATTCATCTGGTGGTATTTTTTGTTTTTAATTTTATATTTTTTACTCTTGATGTTTATACGGATAGTACAAAGTTTTTCTTTCATTGGCCTTTAGCAATAACATTTATTTTATTTATATGGGACTCTGTAAGGATATTTTCTCATGACAAATCATCACGTAAAAAGAAAACAGAAAAAACGGAAAAAAATAAAATAATCAAAAAAACAAAATATGACGAATAATACTGTTTGTGCTGTACGGATTATATATTTTCACCTATATTTTCGCGGGAATAAAAAAACATTTGACAAATAGGCATTAACAAATTATAATATATTTTGCTTGCGGGCGTGGCGGAATTGGCAGACGCGCTAGACTTAGGATCTAGTGTTGCAAGACGTGGGGGTTCAAGTCCCTTCGCCCGCACCAAATTTACATAGTATTGCAGGTAAAGATAATGAGTAGAAAATTAGTTCGAATAGTGGCGATTATAACGTTAGTCGCTTTTGTCATTACAAGTGTAATACTGGCCTTATATACTGTTTTTTCATAAATAACCGTCAATTGTCATGTCTTTGATGCCTGCTGTCGCTTCAATTTTCTTTACAAAGCTATAAGTAATGCGTTATAATGAACATATTACATTAAACGTGAATTCAAATCGGTCTTTATGAATATGTATATAATTGTAACAAAAATTTTGGGTAAAGTGGTGGTATGGATATTTTCAACTCATTTAATTTAAACGATATTACGAATTTGTTCTACTTAAGGATTGAAGAGCCGCTTTTTCTTATAAGCAGTATTTTGGACATATTGATTGTGTCTTATTTGATATATAAATTATTGGCTATTGTTCAAGATACTAGAGCCTGGCAGCTGATTAAAGGTATAATAATAATCTTTATATTAGCTTGGCTTAGCAAATTAATAGGACTAACCACGATATCTTATATTTTTGACAATGTGATAACAATCGCGGCTATATCTCTTGTAGTGTTGTTTCAACCGGAAATTAGAAGAGCATTAGAACAATTAGGGAAGGAAAATAATTTCAACAGATTTTTTGTGGATGAACAAAATAAAGTATTAAAAACCACTACGGTTATTGAGGAATTACTAAAAGCCGTATCCAGATTATCAAAATCATATACCGGAGCCCTGGTTGTTATAGAACGTGGGGTTACTATTGAGGACATAGCCAAATCGGGTGTAATTTTAGATTCTGTGGTTAGTACCGAGCTTATTGTAAATATTTTTACTCCCAACACACCGTTACATGACGGTGCGATTATTATAAGAGACGATAAAATACGTGCTGCTGCATGCTTTTTACCGTTAACCGATAATCCGGATATCGGAAGGAATTTAGGGACAAGACACAGAGCGGCGTTAGGTATCAGTGAAGTATGCGATTGTATAGTGGTTGTAGTATCGGAAGAATCCGGTAGCATTTCTTATGTACGAAACGGATCTTTGATTGGCAACCTGGAAATTGACACATTAAGGAAAATATTAAGCACTAATATGATAGAAAAAAGTGATAAACATAGCAAACACGGAGGCAAAACACATTCGGAAAAACAGCAAAACGTAGATAAGAAAAATAAGATAACAGGTAATGTGATCGGTAAGAACAAAAAGAAAATCAAAATATTCAAAAGGGAAAAAGGAGAAGGAAAATGAATAATAATATATTAAGGATCCTTTCTGTAGTTCTTGCAATAATATTTTGGTTTATAATAACTAACAGTGAAAATCCGATTACAACCGTTAAATTTGATGTACCTATTCAATTTATAAATGAAACCGCAATACGAGATAACGGACTGGAAACAATGAATCAATACGGCAGAACTGTAGAGTTGTCAGTCAGAGGACGTCTGCAAGAGTTAAACAATATTAAATCGACGGATTTTTATGTATCTGTGGATTTTAAAGAATATGCCACCCGGGGAATAAAAACTTTGGAATTAAGTGAACCTATATATACCGGAAAGCAAAACATAACATATTGGATATCGGGAAACAAGACAATTGAGCTTGTTTTAGAAAGTACAAGTACAAAAACGTTTACAATCGAGGTTATACCGGACGGTATAATGCCTGAAAAATATCAATTGGCAAGTATAGTAACAGTTCCTGAAAAAATTACCGTAAGGAATTTATCAAAATGGATCGAACAAGCGCATTCTGCAAGAGTTGAAATTGATATAGACCGGTTAAACGGAGACAAAACATATAAAGAACCGCTTAAGATATATGACAAACAAGGTAAAGAAATAATCGCCTTAAATGAAGACATCATGGTGGATATTAAAGTTACGGTTAAAAAGGAAGTGGAATTGGTTTTAAAATATTCAGGTCAGCCGGCATACGATCACTACATAGATGAAGCCGGCATAACATACAGTCCTACAAAGGGGTATGTAACCGGTTATGCCGATGTTTTATCAAATACCGATGTAGTTTACACTGAAACGGTTGATTTGACAGGCAGATCGGAGACATTTGACAATCAGGTGTCATATAAACTACCGGACGGTTTAAGGTTGGTGGATACATCCAATTACTCACAAGTCAGGATTGGGATAAAACCTTTGGATTATAAAACAATAGAAATAAACAAAGATGAAATAAATATTGTTAAAACTTACATATACTCTAAACTAACATATGAAATTGTAGATCAAAAGGTTGGAATTACCGTTAAAGGAAAAGAAAAAGATTTACAGAATTTAAACACGATTGATCTTCAGCCATACATATCGGCGCCCATTAGGGACGGTATATATTCGCTACCTCTACAGGTGACTTTACCGGATAATATTACTCTTGTAACATTAGGAATGGTTCAATTACGGGTATATATGACCGAAAAAGTAACGGTAAACCGAGAGTACATAAATATAATCAATAAAAACGAAGCATTATATGATTATGAAATAGTAGATGAGAATGTTAGTATAACATTGATCGGGTTTTCTGATGTACTGGATGATGTACAGGCTGAAAATTTAAACTTGTTTGTTGATGCGGCCGGTTTAAGGACCGGTATACATAGATTGCAGGTACAATATAGCGGTTCGTCAATTTATGAGGTTGGTTTACACCGCACCTCCGGTATAAATGTGAGAATATCCGAGAGAACCGGGGATTAAGGTTAATTGTTACTTTGTAAATAAAAAAAGCAATCGAGAAAACGGGAGACATATGAAAATTTGTGTACAAAATATTAAATGTGATCTGAAGACCGATATATTGTATGCAGTCGACAAGGCCGTTAAGGTCGCGGGATTAAAGAGAGAAAATGTTACTGCATGGCGTATTATTAAAAAATCCGTTGATGCCAGAGATAAAAAAGATATTCATTTTGTATACTCGGTAATGTTAAATGTCGACGATACAATACGCATAAGAAAAGATAAAAATATAAAAGTGTTCGAAGATAAAACAACTGAAAAAATAAGTATAGGATCAATAAGACTTACAAGTAGGCCGGTGATAGTCGGAAGCGGACCTTCCGGATTGTTTGCCGGCCTTTTGCTGGCTGAATACGGATATTGTCCTATAATCGTGGAAATGGGTGGTCCGGTTGAGACAAGGATTAAAAAGGTGCGGAATTATTGGGAAACAGGTTTATTGGATCCTCATAATAATGTTCAATTCGGGGAGGGAGGAGCCGGCACTTTTTCAGATGGGAAATTAACTACAGGAATCAGCGATCCGTTATGTGATTATGTTTTGGAGATGTTTGTCAAATACGGTGCGCCTGATGAAATAACATATTCCGCCAAACCTCATATAGGAACCGATATTTTAAGGGATGTAGTCGTAAATATGAGGCGAGATATAGTGTCAAAGGGAGGAGATGTCCTGTTTAATACACAGATGCGTGACATTATATTAAACGGCAATAAAATATGCGGAGTAACACTGAATGATGTACGTATGGACTGTGATGTATTAATATTGGCATTAGGACACAGCTCTCGGAGCAGTTTTGAAATGTTGTTGGATAAAGGTATAAATATTGTTACAAAACCGATTTCTATCGGTGTTCGTATCGAACACCTTCAAGAAACCATAAATTACGCTCAATATGGTGAATATGCGGATTTAGCGGGTCCTGCCGATTATAAATTGGCCACAAGATTTAAAGACAGAGCTGTCTATTCGTTTTGTATGTGTCCGGGCGGGGTTGTGGTTGCTTCTGCATCCGAACCGGAAAGCATTGTGACAAACGGTATGAGTTATTATAGCCGTAACGAAAAAAACGCCAATGCCGCATTGGTGGTTTCGGTGGATGAAAAAGATTATCCGTCTAAGCATCCTTTGGCAGGCATACAATATCAGAGAATATGGGAAAGAGCCGCTTTTTGTGTAGGTAACGGGAAAGCACCGGTGCAAACCGTAGGAGACTTTTTTAAAGATAAAAAGACCGAATCTTTTGGATCGGTATGTCCTTCATACACAGGAAAAATCGAATTATGTGTTCTTAAAGACTGTCTTCCCGACATTGTTATTAAAACTTTAAAAGACGGAATTACCGGTTTTGATACAAAAATCAAAGGATTCGCCGGTAAAGATGCCGTTTTAACGGGAGTTGAAACCAGAACATCGTCACCTGTAAGGATTTTAAGAGATGAAAACCGGGAATGTATCGGTTTTACAGGTATCTACCCCGCCGGAGAAGGGGCGGGTTATGCCGGCGGCATAATGAGTGCGGCGGTAGACGGTCTTAGAGTCGCTCAAAATATTATTCGAAAATATTCACCAAAGGATTAAATACTTTTTTACTTCCAATATATAAAATATTCTTATTTTATTTGTTATGCTATTAAAAAATTGGGATATAAATACCAAATAACGTTTGCAGCTTTTGTATACAGTATGATAATATATTATTGATATAATAAGAAACGGAAGTGTTAAATTTGAAAAAATTATTTGGTACCGATGGAGTACGCGGCATTGCAAATCTTGAATTAACAGGACGACTGGCGTTTGAATTAGGTAGGGTCTCTACATATGTATTAGCCGAACAAACCATTCACAGTCCTGTTATTTTAATAGGACGTGACACAAGAATCTCGGGTGACATGCTAGAAGCCGCACTAGTCGCAGGAATCTGCTCTATGGGAGGTCATGCTTTATGTATCGGTGTGATTCCCACTCCCGGAATTGCATATCTTACGCAATTATATGAAGCTGATGCGGGAATTGTTATTTCGGCGTCTCACAATTCATTTGAATTTAACGGTATCAAAATTTTTAATTCAAAAGGATATAAATTAAATGACGAATTGGAAGAAAAAATAGAATTATTGATTCATGACAACCGGTTGGATTCTGTCAGTCCGATAATAGGAGATAAAATAGGGCGTAAAAGTGTAATAAGTACCAGTGGAAAGGATTATACCGACTATTTGATAAAAACCGTTGAGACTAAATTTTCAGGCTTATCAATAATGATGGATTGTTCAAACGGTGCCGCTTATCAGATTGCACCGGAATTATTCACAAAACTGGGTGCCTGTGTTCATTTAATGGGAGTTACACCTAACGGAGTTAATACAAATGATAAATGCGGAGCCACATATACCGAAAATTTAGTTAAAGCGGTTCAGAGTAACGGTTATGATATAGGAATAGCTTTTGACGGAGATGCTGACAGAATGATAGCGGTAGATGAAAACGGAGGTATAATTGACGGTGACAGAACTTTAGCCATAATGGGACTATACATGAAGGATAATCATTCTCTTATAGATAACACCATAGTCGCTACCGTCATGAGTAACCTGGGTTTGTTTAAAATGGCCGAGGAAAACGGATTGAATGTTGTAAAAACCAAGGTAGGAGACAGGTATGTTTTGGAAAGAATGCTTAACGAAGGTTTTGTATTGGGTGGAGAACAATCGGGTCATACAATATTACTGCAACATGCGACAACCGGTGACGGAATGCTAACAGCGTTGCATCTGCTGGAAATAATGGTAAAAAGCAACAAAAGTTTGTCCGAACTGGCTTCTGTCATGACGGTGTTTCCTCAAGTCTTGGTTAATGCTAAAGTATCTAACGAAAATAAATATAATTATCTGGAGGACCCTGTAATACAAAAGATGTGCAGTCAATTGGAAGATGATTTTAAAGGGGACGGAAGAGTTTTAATACGTGCTTCGGGAACGGAACCCTTAGTCCGCGTTATGATAGAAGGAAGAGATAAAAAATATATTACAGATCGCGCGGTGGAATTGGTTAAAGTAATCGAAGGTCGATTAAAATAATGAGGAGGAATTGTTTTTGAAGTTTGAAGAAATGCGAATAATAGATTTATCGGCCGGAAATCCGGGTACAGGGTTGTTTATATTAAAACAAAAGGAACTTAGAAAAGCTCAATCGGGCAAGTTGTTTATAAATTTGGATTTTTGTGATAAGACAGGTACAATCAATTCAAAAATTTGGGATGCGACACAGGAAACATACGATTCATTACTTATAAATAAAGTTTACTACGTTAAAGGTCGGGTTGACCTTTACAACGGGACATTGCAATTTACAGTTGACAAATATAAACCGGCCGAGCAGGAGATTCAAGATCAAATAGAGCAATATGTTCCGGCCGCTCCGGAAAAGCCCGAAGATATGCTTGAATATATTGAAAATTGTGTTGAAGGGTTTGAAAACGTCGATTTGAAACTATTGGTTCAATATTTTATTGAAGCTAATCGTGAAAAACTTTTATTTTATCCCGCTGCTAAATCACTTCACCATGCCGTAAGGTCCGGTCTGCTTTACCATATTAAGCGTATGTTGATGACAGCGGAAGGATTAGTTAATGTATATGAAGGAATAAATAAGGACTTATTATTCGCCGGAGTAATTTTACACGACATGGATAAACTAAATGAATTGGAAGCCAATTCACTTGGCATGGCGGATTACACCACAGAAGGACAATTATTAGGACACATAACAATGGGAGTTTTAACATTACAAAAGTTATGTGACGATTTATCCGTTAATCCTGAAATTACTTTAATGCTGCAACATATGATATTGTCTCATCATGGTATTGCGGAATACGGTAGTCCTAAGCCGCCGATGATATTGGAGGCGGAAGTACTGCATCATTTGGATTTGTTGGATGCCAGGATATACGATTATAACGACACATTACAAAATATTGAACCGGGTGAGTTTTCCGAACCCGTATGGTCTATGGATAAAAGACGTATATATAAACATAAAATTTGAGAGGAGAGCTTTAGATGCAGGATAAAGTATTTATTGGAGACCTTATTGATGAAGCGCTATCTACCGGTGGAGATTTTGCGGAGATATACGTAGAAGATACCGAATCAAACGCTTTGACTATGTTAGGAGGAAAGGTCTATAAAGCGTCGGCAGGAAGAGATTATGGCATAGGTATACGTATTTTCAACGGTTATAACGCCATATATGCATATTGCAGCGGAAATGACAAAGATGAAATCGTAAAAATAGTAAAAAAAGCGGCACAGGCGATTAACGGTCAAACAGTTTTAAAGGGATCGGTTTTGGTGGACGATACTCATGAAAATATTAACATTATAAAAATTGCCCCTAGAGATATTATCAAAAGCAGAAAGGTTGAATTAATGCGCCGGGCGTATAATGCCGCCAAAAATTATGATTCAATGATCTCTCAGGTTAGTGTAAACTACAGTGATAGTAAAAAGCATGTTTTAATTGCAAACTCAACCGGAAAATTTATAGAAGACGACAGAACTTATACCAGAATATATATAAGTGCGGTTGCTCAAAAGGACGGTGAGATGCAAACCGGTGGAGTCGGACCCGGAGCACATCAAGGATTTGAATTTTTCGATTCCATTGATATAGAAGAAAAAGCGATTAATGCGGCAAGAGTTGCTGTTACTATGGCTAATGCCGAATATTGTCCCGGTGGTAAAATGCCGGTTATATTGGCTAACGGTTTCGGTGGAGTAATATTCCATGAAGCATGTGGACACGGATTAGAAGCCACTTCGGTAGCAAAAGGAAACTCGGTGTTTGCAGGGAGACTAGGTGAGCAAGTTGCAAGTGAGAAAGTTACGGCAATCGACGACGGAACCATACCTAACGCTTGGGGATCGACAAATATCGATGATGAAGGAACACCCACCCGTAAAAATGTTTTAATTGAAAAAGGTATCTTAAAAGGATATATGATAGACATTTTAAACGGAAGACGTATGAACTCGAAGCCTACGGGAAACGGAAGACGTCAATCTTTCCGATATGCACCCACATCCCGGATGACCAATACTTTTATCGCTCCGGGTGATGATACTTTTGAAGACATTATAGCAAATACCGAATACGGACTATATGCGGCGAAGATGGGAGGAGGTTCTGTAAATCCCTCTACCGGGGAATTTAATTTTGCGGTTATGGAAGGATATATAGTCAAAAACGGTAAAATTACAAAACCGGTCCGTGGTGCCACACTTATAGGAAAGGGTGACGATGTTTTAAAACGTATCGACATGGTAGCAAAGGACTTGGATTACGGCCAAGGTCTTTGCGGTTCTCTCAGTGGAAGTGTTCCTACAAATGTAGGACAGCCTGCCATTAGAGTCGGTGAGATGATTGTAGGTGGAAGGAACGGTGATAACAATGGTTAAAAAAGAGATTTTCAATAGCATATTCCAAAAAGGAAAAGAATATGGACTTGGAGACATGGAAGTTTATTATAGCAAAGGACATAGCTTTAAAATACGCATATTTAAAGGTGAAATAGATAATTATAGTCTGTCGTCTTCCGAAGGAATTTCATTGAGAGGTGAATACGGAAATCAGATGGGTTATTCGTATACGGCAAAACCTGATGAGTCATCTGTAGAAATGCTAGTTGATAATGTAAAACAAAATGCGGAGGTTCTTACAAATGATGACAAGGAAGTAATTTTTGAAGGATCCCCCGTATATCGCCATAAGGACATGTATTCCACCGAACTGGATAAAGTACCTGAAAAAGATAAAATAGAGTTTGCAAAGGAGCTTGAAAGTAAGGCTTTACAATATGACAAACGGATTGAAACGGTACCGTACTGCCTTTACAGTGACGGCTCCGGTGAAACATTGTTAAAAAATACAAAAGGCTTGGAGCTGTTCTCCAAGAGTAATCTGGCGTATTGCTATATTTCTGTAACGGCTGCACAAGGAAAAGATAAAAAATCCGGTGGCAGTTATATGTGCTCAACCGATTTTTATTCTTTTGACGCTAATGAAATGGCTCGCGAAGCTTGTGATAGAGCCATATCATTGCTAGGAGGTAAAAGTGTCAAATCCGGTAAATATCCGGTTGTTTTGGAACGTGAAGCGGTCATTGACCTTTTTAGCTCGTGTTCAGATATTTTCAGTGCGGAGAATGTGCAAAAAGGTTTATCGTTACTTAAGGGGAAACTTGGTGAAACCATAGCTTCATCGAAAATAACCGTCATAGACGACCCGTTTGTAGAGTTGGCTTCGGGGTATAGATCCTTTGATGACGAAGGAGTTGCGTCACAATATAAGAAAGTTATTGATAAGGGTATGTTGACCACATATCTACACAATCTGAAAACTGCAGCTACAGATGGTGTTGAAACAACC
>CAZJOD010000100.1:149-14771 GCA_964547525.1 uncultured Clostridiaceae bacterium | reverse complement strand
ATATATCCCTAATTTGGATCTCATACCCCTCAACCAATTACACTTATACAATTGTGTAAATTCAGATATTGCACCTTTGGCAATATCTATGGCGTCATCTTGTTCATCATGTAGTAACGGCAGTAAGGTTTCTGCAAATCTCGCAAGATTCCATACCGCAATATCCGGCTGGTTACCGTATGCATATCTACCGTGGTAATCTATGGAACTGAACACAGTATCAGGGTCGTAAGCATCCATAAATGCACAAGGTCCGTAATCTATTGTTTCACCGCTTAATGCCATGTTATCGGTATTCATAACTCCATGAATGAAACCAACCGACTGCCATTTGGCAATTAACTCGGCTTGCCGTTTTATTACTTCTTTGAGTAATGACAAATAACGGCTTTCGGTATCATCAACATATGGGAAATGCCTTTTCAGTGTATAATCCGCCAATACTTTAAGATCCCCTACGCTTCCTCGAGCGGATGCGTATTGAAAGGTTCCTACACGTATGTGGCTTGCCGCAATCCTGGTTAATATCGCACCTTGTTGTACCGTCTCACGATATACCGGCTCACCTGTTGTAACAACAGCAAGGCTTCGTGTGGTTGCTATACCTAACGCATACATGGCTTCACTTATAATATATTCACGAAGCATCGGTCCTAATACCGCTCTACCGTCTCCACCCCTTGAATAGGGCGTTCTACCCGACCCCTTAAGTTGGACATCAAACCGCTCACCGGCGGGATTTATATGTTCACCAAGTAATATTGCCCGCCCGTCACCTAATATCGTAAAATGCCCGAATTGATGACCTGCATATGCTTGAGCGATTGGGACGGAACCTACGGGGATTTTATTTCCTGCAAACACATCCACACCTTCTTCACTTTGTAGATTCTGTGTATTTAATCCTAAAGACACTGCCAACATCCGGTTTAAAACTACTAATTTTGGTGATTGTACAGGGGTAGGGTTGGTATTAGTAAAAAAGATTCTTGGTAAACGAGAGTAACTGTTATCCCAATTCCATTTTGCTTGTCCGATAGTATTTATATCTGTCATTTTTAACACCTTGCCATTCATTGAATTGATATTAAATTTTATATATAAAACAAATCTTAATTTATGATTCTTACTAATTTTAATAGAAAGTAATTATGTCGTAATATAGTCTTATTTAGTGTCCTCTTTTATATTTTAATTATTCTTATTTATGACCCATTACTTCTCATAATTACATTATTGGTAGAATTATTATAATTAAAAAAGTAATTATTTTAAGTAGAATATTGAGATACCTTTTAATTTATATTCGGATTAAAAGATATCTCAATAAAGTTATTATTTTAAGGACATGAAGATGATAAGGGTTAATTCTGTAAACTAATATATCTAAATGTTTTATTCATAATCCATTCTATACAATTCTGTATGATGAGCAAAATAAATATAACCGTCAACTTTGTTATAACAGATGGCTGCAGTAACACCGGGTATAACCGCTTCCCTTTTTATCGAAAAATCGGCTGAATTTGCTATGGCTAAAATCGAAACCGGTTCGGAATTTTTCATTTTTCTAGCGACCACTAATAAATCATCTTGTTTACCTTGAACAATTCTGCTTGGTAAATAATCAATTGTTTGACAGCTTATTAATTCCATATTATTCGCATTATATATAAACAGATTGCTTTCCTTATTATGTAATATGAATAAATACAATTTGCCTTGTGAATAATAAACATATGCCAATTGCACGCCCTTTTCAAATGAAATCTTATCTTTAATCAAACCGTTTTTATCCATCTTAACTAAATAAAATCCTTCGGTTTTAGCTTTCAGCCCGTTACCGGACCCGTTGGTTGTGAAATAAATATGTTCATCATCACCGGTAATGGAACCTATACCCTGATCTTTAATTAATTCTGAAAATAGTCTTACCTCAAATGTTTTTGTGTTGATTTCAGAAATTGCAGATCCGTAAGACCCGTATTTAGCTATCCATCCCGTCCATATATTATTATCAGGCCCTAAAAAAGATCTTGCTTGCGGCCTAATGTATTCGGGACCTATTTTTTTAATTGTTTTAGGGTTGATATTGTCATTTCTATTCCATTCTTTTTTAGGATCATAAACAACATGCTCTCCACCGGAATACAGAGTAAAATATACTTTATCTTCATGCGCAACCACACCATACGCTTCTCCACCCGCTCTTGCAGTTAATATGTCCGAATTGTAGTATTGATTGGTTTTAGGATCATATGTGAACATGGTTCCACCAAGACCGGTAGCTCCGTAGATCATACCTTCATCATCCACTGTCATGGCGAATATTTCTGTAGCCGGAGGAGAGCCCGGTATGTTATAAAAAGTTGGTTTTATATCGTTTTTATCAATTATAAAATACCTTTGACCGCATAAACCGAATAACTTTCCCTTACTCGTTTTTAAAAGAAAACCGGATGGAACAGGTAATCGATAGTCATTTTCTAAAATTTCGGGGGCTGTATAAATATCGGATACTTCTTCGAAAGTTTTTGCATCAACCGTTTTTTCTCCTGCCGGTGTATCCAAAATAATCACTTGTTCGGTTGCTCTTATAATACGGCAACCAGGCAATACCTGACTCATCGTATCTTTATCAATATCATATACACCTATACATGTCTTTGCCATACCGCAATTCATGTAAACTTTTCCTTTAACCGGAGTAAATATATTTCTGCTGTATAAATTTTCTTCATATTTCGTCATCGGCCCTAAATTGGTTAAAGTATGATGCACGGGATCATATCTAAGAAGTGCACAACCGGGATATGTTCCTCCGTAGACATAACCGTCCGACGCTAATGCTATATCCCATATGTAAGTAATTCCGTCACATTTTAAAGACGAATCCCACTGCCGGTTGCACAAATCCAACCTGTGTAAATAACCGAACCGCCCACATGTTCCCACTAACAGTTTATTGTCAAGAACCAATAAAGCATACGCTCCACTGTCTCCCGGAATCACTAGAGTTTCACCTTCGCCTGTTTCAGGATCAATAATTATCAATTCACCTGTTCCTCCTGCTACATATGACGAAAGAATCACTTTTTCACAGCCGTCTTTTGGATCTATAAACAACATACTTGCTCTGAAACAATAATTTCTGCACGGTTTTTCAAGATACATATAACTCATATTCACCCTCCATTGCAGTTTTATAGTATAACGATTTATATCCAATTCATTATAACAGAGTATAAGGGATCATGATTTATATTTTGATTTGTTTTTAACTTTAATAACTCTTTTTACTACATTAAAAAACATAAACATAAAGCCGTAACTATCGACCACAATTTGATGTAAATGAAGTTTAGTATAAATTTTATAAATCGTTAAATAGGTTTATACTGCTTTACATACCTGATATAAAATATGTCGGTTTTAACACATGGAATTCACCGGTCATTAATATCCGCTTCGACATTAATCAAATCATGGTCATTAACGGTTATAGTTACTCTATCTTCAAAATTTACTACAAATATTCCGGGTTCCGGAGTTTGAAAAATTATTATATTATCCGTTTTTTCTATATCACAGACAATATCTACATCATATAAAATATTAAATTCCTGTAACGATCGAATCGCATCATAATATGGTATTCCTACAATCTTAGGCATAGGTACCGCTTCAGACACATATAGCATTACTAAAATATGGTTATTTGCAGGATAATTGCCCGGTTCCGGTTTTTGATCTATAACTCTGTCCGGACTATATTCTGCGTTCATAACAGGTATGACTTTATATGCGTAACCGTCATTTTCCAAAACATCAACGGCATAATCTACGGTTCTGTTAATCAGGCGAGGAATTGTAAATGTGAAATTTCTGATTATTGTTACAGGTGAATTCTTTTTATTTATGATTGTTCCTTCAGGAATTTCTTGTCCTATTACTAAGTTCGGTATATCTTTAGGACTGAATACCGATATTGTCTCATACCTTATGTTTAATGATTCTAACAGATATACGGCATTATCATATTGCATACCGATTACCTGCGGCATTTTTGTACTTTCTAGTATGCTTGATAAAAATATGATAAACACAATCATTATTAAAAAGAATAATACCATAATGCCTTTTGGTATATTATGTATCATAGTTTTAAAGTCTTTAAAATTCTTATTAGAACTAATATACTGTACATTTTTTTCGTTGTATTCCAAAATTATATATGCGGTATTATTCTTATTAATTATTTGATAAGCAGACTCAACATTTTGTGAGCCGGCATTTTTTGTGAGTGTAACCGCTTCGGATAAAAAGTTGTCCAATCCATTCTTAAACTTTGACTTACGCATTTTAAGTTTTAGCGACATTGACATGTTACAATTACGTTGTACCAATTTATGAGGATAATATTCTTTTATAATAATTTTGTGCATTAAAGAATTATCATATGCTATATATGCGATATAATCCGTTTCTACACATAAAACCTTACCGATTATAAAACGGTTGTTTAGTATATCTCCTTGTCGAAGTAATTCTTTTTTCCGGGATTGCTTCTTGTTAACATAACCGCAATTGGGGCAGACGCGTTCACCGTTTTTAATCTTCATACAATTAAAACATAAATCCTTCGGTACCCGATCATCATTAAAAATCATATTATCACGCCTGTGTATGTCATTTTATACTATTAATAATATCATCGGTTAAGGTATAAAACAAGTGTAATTGTAAATGTATCCCGGTATATTAATTTATTATGTAATATATTATATGATTACCCTATTTCTAAAATAACCGTATGCCAAACTTGAGTTAAGTAGTTATTTACAGTTCAGTTTATGAGCTTATGCGATCATTTTAAATCCCATGAAAATACATGGACTTTATCCGAACCCCATGTCTTTATAGGAATAAATCTAATAGCTTTGGCTTTTACATTAATCTTAATTTTTAAATATCTTTGACGATTATCTGAAACTTCCCTTAATAATTTCCATACACCGTTTTCATCTTTATATTCCAATACAAAAGATTTGACTAATGTTTGGGGAAATCCGAAAGGTTCCATATTCAAGTACTTATTACATATCATGGGGAAAGTATGAAGACCTCTATATCCTGTACAGCTTTCTCTTTCGAGGTCACTATCAAATGTGAACCTACATTCGTTTATCATAACAGGCTCATTAAACTCATACTTTACAGATGATCCGATTTTACCATGCCAGCCGTTATCTTCGTCACCAATCGGCCTATCCAAACCGTTTCTTAATGCTTCAGGGTCACCATCATCAGCCGATAGTTTTGCCATTAATGTCATATTACTTACAGCTCTTTTATTCCATGGTAGATAGCAGTCGTCGTCCATTAAAGTCTGTTTCAATTCACTGATTTTATCTTTATAAACATCTCGAGGCGATATTTTTATTTTAACCGCTATAGATACCGCTGTTCCTACGGCTTGACCTAGAACTGCACAGGTTGCCATTACCCGCGTTGAGCTTAAAGCGGCATGAGTGGTACTGATATTTCTACCTGCGAAATACAAATTTTCAATGTTTTTAGAATACAAGCATCTGTAAGGGATACCATAGGGTGCAGGTGCCGGATGAAATATAGTCGGCTGACCTGGGTAATTAAAACCGTCGGGATGGTGGTCGTCCATAGACCACCCGCCGTATGCCACCAAGTCTTCAAACCTGCCCTCGGCTCTGACGTCATTTTGTGTCAAAATATGATCTCCTACATAGCGTCTGCTTTCCCTTTTCCCCGGTAAAAACCCTACCCATTCCAGCTCCCAATTATCAGCACCATGATCTCCACAATTCTTAATATGATCCCAAACACCGAATGCCAGCTTTAAAAGATCATCACGAAGCACCTCGGTATCATGGATACTGTCTTTTGTTCCACCTAGTTCCATCCACCAATAATTAGTACTGCAAACACTCAAATCATGATCACGAAAGGGCAGCATATCTTCCCTGTCAATTTTCAAAGCCCATTCGGGAGGAATAAACTTCACAGGTCTTTGTGTCTCTCTTGCTTGTATAAGACATGTCATTCCCATCGTTTTTTTATCAGCAACTTCCGGAGCAATGTCCTCACCGAATTCAGAAGCGGCTTCTCTGCCCACTCTGAACTCCGCACCACTTAAAGGGGCGAGAATGCTATCTCCTGAACAATCTGCAAAATAGTCCGCATATATTGTATGCCATGTATAATTGGTAAGCTGCCAGCATCTAACGCTTTTTATCTTATTACATTCCATTGTCAATCCGTTACAGCTTGTATTAAGAAGTAATGTTATATTAGGTTCAAATGCGGCCTTTTCATATAGAATACTGTCCCATATGGAAAAATTTTTATGTGGATTGCGATACATGTTTTCAAGTAATATTTCCTCAAGAATTCCCGTTTCTCTATTATTTTTTCCATGGCACCCCATAGTCCACATTCTGATTTCTGATGAAGCATTGCCTCCTAAGACAGGACGATCCTGTACAAGTGCCACTTTTACGCCGTGCCTTGCCGCTGCAACCGCAGCACAAAGTCCGGCTAAACCTCCTCCTACCACACAAAAATCAACAATATGTTTAACTTCTTTTAAAGCTTCAATCGCCATTACATTAACCTCCAATAAATAAGTTACTTGACCTTTATATTTGACATACTTTATATCATATAAACAAACCGGAAGTAAAAATTTGAACCGCAATTTCTATATCTTATCAATCATTTTCCTTTTAACATTACTATATTTTTACTATAAAAACAAGTGAATATGAACCGCATATCAAAACTTATCAAAAAATAAGACCCAAGGCCACATCTAACGGCCTCGGGTCGGCGTACATTTATAAAATCGAGTTTTAAAAATGTATCCTATTTAAAAATACAGACCCTTTTATCTTTAGGGTACGGGTTTTAAACGGATAATACTACATTAATCTGTAAAATCTTTTAAACGATCTTTTATATCTTTAAGTTGCATTTCAAGAAATTCTTCCCGCTTTTTTAAAGCTGACTTTTCATTGTACGGTTGATCATTCCAAATGGGTTGTACATAATCACCTCCAACTCTTCCGGGTATACCTGTGTGGTAAAACATTCTCCTGAAACCTCTACCTGAGCCCATTCCTCTTCCTAATGCCGTTCTACCGCAATTGGCAAAACCCGGCATTGAATATCCGTTGCAATAACCTGCACTTCTACCTGTCATCGGTCCCATTCCTACCGGACCTGTTCCATCTCCTCTCGGCATTTCATGTCACTTCCTTTTTGTTTTTTATTGGGCACATGCTCATTATCATTATATTTTAATTATGGGCATATGTCAATAATATATGCAAAAATATTTTTTTATTTTTTAATAAAATAATCACATGTTTATTACCTCATCCCAGATGCTTCCCACAACAGGTATTCCTTCTTTTAAATTTTGATTTCTTGTTCTGAGAGTACCTTCGCCCGGATATCGGACTTGATCGAACCCGTTAAGTAAAAGCGAATCATGAAGCTCATCAATCACTTTATTTATTCTATCATACATTGTGTTATTCTCCGATAATCCTGATAAATAAAACGCAGTAAAAACCTGTGATACACCGTGTTCAACTTCTTGTCTGCCTAAATCACTTACGCTGCGCCCCCCGGAGAGTACCATGGAAATTAAATCGATTAACAACGACAAACCGGCTCCTTTCCAATAACCTATAGGCAGCGCAAGTTTAGATTCCAAAATTTTACCCGCATCTCGTGTTAAATTTCCGTCTGAGTCATATCCACCCTCAAAGGGAAGAATTTCATTATTCATATTATATGTCCGCATTTTTCCATATGAAAATTGTGAAAGAGCAATATCCAAAACTATGTGCCCTTCATTTTTGGGAACCGAAAATACAATAGGATTATTTCCCAACTTAGGTTCTTTGCCACCCCAAGCCGGCATGGCCGGTAAAGCTGTCGTCCAGCAAAGACCAATACACCCTTCATTAGCAGCTTGCCATCCATATGTAGCTCCGCGCATCCAATGGTTTGAATTCCGCAAAGCAACACATCCTATTCCGTTTTGTTTAGCCAGCTCAATCGCCCGTTTCATACCGAATGTTGCATTTAAAACGCCCGGTCCGTATCCGGCGTCCCATCTTTCCATTGCACCTAAGCTTTCAAGAAGGACGGGCTCAGCTAAAATATTAATGTATCCTTTTTGTAATGATCCGATAAATGACGGAAAGCTATTTAGACCATGTGAATATACACCGTCAAGACTGTTTTCTGTAAAAATACGTGAACAGATCTGTGCTTTTTCATGTGAAAACCCATTCTTTACCAGAACACGAAATAATTCGTTATACATATGTTCATAAGTTATTTTCATATAATCCTCCATATCCACCTAATCATTTATATATCTATTCTATCCGACCGTTAACCCGAATGCAAATAAGCTAAAATTTAAAAATGATAACTTATGCTTAGAAACCGGTACAAAAAAATATAGTTGTAATAAAACATGTACACATATTATTATTTGTTCTATTATAATTTTTAAGCGGCTGTTAAACTCTCGCCTGTATCTTAATGAATCAGGTAATACCGTAAAAATAAATTGTACGGTAACGAAAGGAGACATTATGGACGACATAAACAATATTATAAGTGAAAAGGCAATAACTAACTTTCAAATACGTCATAACGGTGATATTATCCGTATTCTTAACCCCATAAATAAGATCCCTGTAACAACACAAGAGTTACATTGCTATAAATATAATAAAAATGTATTACAAGAAGAATTAAATGAACTCTTTGCCAAGCTACCCTCCTTTAGAATTTCAAAAAGGTTTTATACCGGCGATGACTTGGATATAAAAGACACATTCAAAATGTTTGCAGATAAAAAAAACTTATATATAAAATTAAAATTCATAAATACTAAAGGTTACGGTGAATCGGTTTGTAAGCGACATATTCTATTATTCAAAAATAAAGGATATGAGCACTCTATCACCACCGTCGATATTGATTACGAAAGCAAAAAAGATGTATCTGTAGGATATAAAAATATAAATCAAAGTATAGGATACGGGAACACTTTTTCGCAAAGGCTACAGGATACTCATATAGATATAGTAAAAAACGATACGGGATATGAAGCCTTTGTATTTGTTCCCCTAGAAACGATAGGTTCGCACATTGAAAATTTACAGTTTAATATAATCAGGGTTGATTGGGGTGCCCATCCTATGACTTCATTTATTCCCATTGGAAACTCATATTTTAACGAATACGAAAATAATAAAGTAAATATTGTTATTTTTCTTTATAAACAAGGTAGATTTTCCGATATTACTGTTATAGAAGATATGAATCACCCGATACATTCAAATTCGAAAATCGAAATGTTTTTCGAAAAAGATAATTATTACAAAATTATCTATTCAGAGCAAGCCGAATGTGAGTTCACATGGATAGAACCGGACAACTGCAGACACATCATAAAAAAAGAACGGATAAAACATGAAAATACATTTTCCATTCTGTTTAACCCTCCTTTAATCGTAAAAGAAGGACTATATCGAATACAATTACATAATAAAAATAAAACCACAATTTATTTTGAGAAACAAGATCTTATAGAGGCGGTAGCACCTGTACCCGATTTTAACCCTAAAACTAAAATTTGTGTTGATATTGATAAAATCAGTGGCACTGCTAAGAAGATGCTTGATATTGTTCCTGAGTTTTCCGGACTGGAAAATGTTCCCGACCCTAAAGATACAAGTTTACGTCCTTGGATGCTTTATCGATATGATTTGAAAACACCTCAAAAAATTATATCGGTAAAAACAGGTGATACTTATCCTGACGATCAATACCCTCAAACACATATGAAAAGAATTGATAACGGTTCGGGAAGAATTATCGAATACCCTTATTACGAAAATTCGGAGGGTGTCGTTTTTTATTTCTCACCGGCTTTATGGGCGAACCAAAAAAAGTATATATGCGAAAATATTGTTCAACTAGCCCAAGCCGATCCTGCAGGTGCGGCGGTTGTTTTAGAAAAACTATGCAGATACTATCCTCATTATGCTCCTGCAATGGACTATTATTTTATTAATTTTCCCGTTTCAAAGGCTGTCGGACCTCCTTACCCTTATTTTGGCGGTTTATGGACAAGGTGGTTTTACGCCGACTTAAAATTGGTTGCAGAGATTGCCGAAGCATATTCTGTTATAATGAAAACCGATGCATTCGACCGGTTAGAGAATAAGCTCAAAAGGAACTTGGTATATGAAGTGCAATACTTGATTAAAGATAGCGTCGATTATATAAAGTCATATGGTATTCAAGACGGAAACATGGATACACCGGTATGGAAAAGTTTAATTCGAATAGGAAAAGCTTTAGATCGGTATGATTTCATACATGACGCTTTAGGACGCATAGACACTTTCTTGGCAAATAATTTTATGTTCGACGGATTTTGGAAAGAGACAACCCTATCATATCATAATAATGTAGTTCAAGGAATTGTGGATACATTGTCCATGCTTGACGGATATTCCGATCCGCAAGGTTATATATATCCCGGAGAAGGAAAACCGCTTTGCGACTTAAAACCTTTTAAAAGATACCCTATACTGCAAAAATCACTGAGTGTTTCAAAAGCGGCACAGTATCCCAACCGTAAATTTATACCTGTTCAAGATACTCATTTATCGGTTTGCCATGATGAGTGTGATTTAATATATGAAAATATGCTGTTATCTGCAGCTAAGATTGTAAAATTAGCAGGACCGGGGAAAGAGCTGCAAACACAAGTTGTGCTTTTGATGGAAGCCAAATACGGACACTCCCATAACGATTCTTTGAATTTTAATTTGTTCTCAAACGGTATCGAATTGTTACCTGACTTAGGCTATACACACACCAACAACCGGGCTTTTACAATATCGACTTTATCCCATAATACCGTCACTGTAAATGAAAAAGATTCAAACAATCCAAAGGGGGGTAATTTACTGCAATTCATACCATCCAAAAAAGGTACACCGGGTCTGGTTCGAGGCGAAGACCATGATAGTTATGATGATGTTTCGATATATGATCGACAAATCCTCACCGTTCCTGACGGGTCATCCGGTGCGATCGGATATGTGTTGGACATATTTCGAGTTGAGGGTGGAAATAAACACGAATATGCGTTAAATTTGTGTGCTGATTATGATACTACTTTATCTTGTTCGGTTAAGATGCGACAACAATCCGAAACCATGCTACCGGCCGGTATAAAATTTAAAAAACCTGTAAGAGAATCGCATAAAGGAGATGCATCGGGTCATTATTATGCATACATGTTTGTAACCGATGTAAAATATGCAAGATTGAATAATGAATCTTATAAAGTATCATATGTAATCAATAACGATGAGCATAAAGGTAAAGGACTGCATATACACGGCACAAAAACTCAAGGCGTCATATCATTGGGGCGTTCGCCGGCCATGCGTGAAACTCGTGTGTCTTTTGCGTATGATTTAAACGATCGTAAAGACATGTATATGCTTGATAAATTAATTATAAAAAGAGAGCAACCCGGTGATTTAAATTCGGTTTTTGTTCACCTGGCAGAGCCTTTCTTAAACAACAATACATCATGTGTACAGCAAATTGAAAAGTTTTTTCCGACATCAGACGAAAAGGATGTTTGTATAAAAGTATGCTATAAAAATTTTATCGATTATATATTCAGCGCTTATGACAACATGGTTGCAACCTTTGACGGAATATATTTTGCCGGCAGCTACGGGTTCATAAGACTTAAAGATGACAAAGTCGAATTAATACAAACACAAAATGCGATAATCAAATATAACGAATTAACCTTCGGCGCCAATAATAGTGTTACCGGTGAAATAGAAAAATGTTTTTCTTTATCTCGTGGGGATGCATATAACGGTTTTTCGGTTAGAGAAAATATAAATCGTAAGCTTATAGGTAAGACGGTTATAATAACACATCCGGACGACACGACACACGGATACATAATTAATGACATTATTAATTATAACAATAAAACAATAATTGATACGGGAGATACCGAACCTGGATTTATAATTGATGATAATGGTGATTCAAGCATGTATTGTTTTCCGTTTTTTAATTGGAAGGGTGTTACACGTTATAAGGTTGATGATGTGTATATTGATTATTCTTAATATCCGGTATATTATTTTATCTAATACATAATTAAGAGGTTTTTTATGAATAGTTATAAAAACATCATGTCTTTAGACGGTAACCGTAACATTATATCCGGATCGACCGAGCAATTGGTAGAGTGTATAAACAGGTGCTCCGACCTAAAAATAGGCACAAAATTTCGACATGATGAGCACATGGATATTTCATCTCCAATAAAAGATTGTGTTCATGAAATTTCAGAATTTCACCAAACTATAATTATTGATAACGACTGGTGCGCAGGATTTATGACTTTACGTCAGCCTGCCGATATTCCTTACGGATTTGGTCCCAGAGCTTCCCTATCATTATTTATGTATAACCAAAACGGAATGCAGGCTGTTGCACGCCCTTTCCTTGACGGACAAAAACCCACAGGTTTCAAAGGATTATGTATTCCCACTCAGTATACCGAACATACAAAAATGAAGTATTTTGATTGTTTTGACAACGGTACAAATGCACCAAGTATGAATTTTGTTTATGAATTTGATCGTTTCGATTTTTTAGTTAAAGACACTTATCAGGAAGTGTTGTCCCATGATGAAAACGGATGTATTAGATCCGGCTCATTTCACCAACTGAATGAAGCATATAAAACCGGTGCCGACTTAAAAGTCGGTATTACAGGCATATGTAATGACTTAATGCATACAACCTACATGAAAAATGAAATTTTCGTCCATTTAAGTTACTGTTATCTATATGCAGAATCAGGCCTGTTTTTAGCCGAGACACAACCCTTTGTAAGAGTATCTCCAGAAAAACCCCTTGTATATAAAACGGACAATTGGGATTATTGTTGGGCTATCCCCCATACTAACGGGAAAGTGAATTTATTGGTAATGAACCCGTATACGTTGGAGTTTACCAAAACAGAACATAAGCTTCCTGTACGTTGGTTTGCAGCGATATAACTTATATGAACAAACCTGAGTTACCCGTTTATTTTAAAATGACATGATAATGAATAAGTCAAATCGGACCGTTAATAAAAAACACAAGTATTATACCTCACTCTTTTGCTAAATTTAATACTACTTATATAAACCTCATTTCTGTCAAGTAATGACACAAATGAGGTTTTATAACTATAACTGTAAATCTACTTCCTAAAATATTCTTTTCCGCCACCTTCTCTAACACGGTCTTCATATACAACAAATTGAAGCGGGAAACTGGAAGTTTCCATCTTTACATCCAAGCTCGAAATGCTATAATCTTGATACGGTGTTTCTCTATATGTCCAAGTTCCTTTACTTGTATAAATATCAGTCTTGTCTTTGTATTTGTATACATGTTTTACAGTGCCATCGGCAATAAATTCATAGTAATTATAGTCAAGATAGTCTTGAGGTTTGGCATCTTCGTATTTACCAAGCATCTCACTTAAGGACATTTTAGTCCATAAAATATATACATACACATCTTCGTTTGGAACGGTGGTATAAGATAACGGTTTTTCAAAGGACGGGTCCGTAAAATATCCTCCAAACTTATGTCCGGATATCGGGGGTTTCAATGCATCAATATAATCATACGGGAAGGAATCACCGGCTTTGCATTCTTTTGTTACAATGTCCGGATTATATTTATAGTTATCGGAAAAAGCACAAACAATTTTTACAGCTTTTGATGATTTTGGCTTTTGAGTCGTAACCACCTTTGTCTCAGATTCGGCTTTTTCATCAGAACAGTCTATATTAATTCTAACAAAGTCCACATAACTATAATGTCCGTTATTTATTTGTTCCACAAGAAAAGCAATGTTGTTTTCACCTTCGTTTAAAGAGATTTCATAGTATATATTTTCTTCCAGTATAATATATACCGGATTCTGCTCAGGAGATGTATTGTTATTTAAATACAATGAGTATACAAGATCAGGCGCTTGTGGCGTTACACGAACCAATGCCAGGTTTTTCATATCGGAGGGCAATAAATCGTAATATTCTTTAGTCAAAACCACCTTGTTTTTATTAACATTGCTCCATACGACTTTTGTAATGTCTTCATCATATTTAGTCATGACTTGAAAGGAGCTACGTGGAAACTCATTATCACCTATAGAACCGACAAGCATTTTCTCATAATTTTCGGCAATGGTACTAAAATTTATTAGTGCCGATGATGCTATAAAATGCATCTCAGTATACAAAACCGCACCATTTGCATCAATGTCCGCAGCATTTGCACCTGAGGAATAAGGTTTAAAACTTTTTGCTCCTAATTCGCAATATCTATCCTTTTGGCCCGGATAATTAGGATCTGCCACATATATTCTACCGTTTTCAACTTTATATGCTACGATAGCATGGCCTCCGGTTCTTTGTCCTCTAGAATCAAAGCTGTAAA
>CAZJOD010000100.1:0-139 GCA_964547525.1 uncultured Clostridiaceae bacterium | reverse complement strand
GCCGCTTTGTTATTTGCATTGCATATGCAAAGGCATAAAAAACACGCTTTTGATTATCACTGCTAAAGCTCAAATATTTATGAAATTCCTGTGAATCCCAATTAATAGTATCTTGAATAACTGAAGCAAAACGGTAAGA
>CAZJOD010000099.1:0-14906 GCA_964547525.1 uncultured Clostridiaceae bacterium | reverse complement strand
CCGATTCGGCTTTTTCTTTCATTTCAATCATAGATTTTTTTAATCGTTCGGCCAGCCGTGCACGCTCTACCCTAGGATGGTTTTCATTATTATATTTAACAGGTTTTCCGATTGTAAAAGTCCTTTTACTTTTATTTGCATAAACAGGATAAAAAGAAACACACTTACCTGTTTTGATATAATACATTTTTGCAATATGTGCAAATCCTGTATAAAATTCACCCACACCGTCGGTTGAATAAAGACCGGTTTTATTTTTTCTAGGATTTTCTGGAAATATTAATATATTATCATTTTCTACCATTGCTTCGACTGTATCATTTAGGGTTGATAATATTTCTCTACCGGAATTTCTATAAACCGGGATAGGCTCGTAAGAAGATAAAGCCCAACATAAGGGCTTTGCAAGTACAGAGGCCAACCACCTCTGTGTTTTAGCCGGAAGCCACTTAAATCGTGAAAATGTTTTTGTATACATATTTTTTATAGCCTGTTCTTTTTCAAGTAGCTGACTGTTTATCCATGGTCTGAAATAAACCGGCATATACAAAATGGCGGTAACAGGACCATAGATCAAACCGTGATTACATACGAATATCGATGGGAAATCTCCGGAAACAATATTTTCCTTGCCATATGTTTTATGGTGCCAAATCGGTCTGAGAAGAGCCATTATGATTTTTACACCAAACCTTTTATAATATTTACTAACCAATAGATATCGAAGCCTTGCTTTTTGAGATTTTGACGAATCTCCGTTCATAAGCTGCATAAGTCTTTGACGATTTTGCTCATCTAAAGGCTGACGTAAAGCGAAGCCTACGGCCAACAATATAAAAAACATCGGCAACAGCACCAATGATGTTCTAAAAAGCTTTATCCATAGATCATTTTTAAGAACAATGAAGAAGTTCCAAAAAGTCAATATAAAAGTCATTATGATTCCGGCTGCCGAAAAAGCTATATAACTGAATACGGTATTACTGAAATGTATCTGCTCTCGTGTGGCTGCAGGTATCTCATCATCCAATTGTGCTACAAGCTTCATATCATTACTTAAGCGTGATAATACCGCATACATAACGGCCAGTCCGAAAGCCCAAAAAATGCTCCATAAAGTAACCGCTAAAGATTTTTCGGAACGATACAGCATAATTGACGAAAAAATCCATAAGGTTGCTCCCATTCCAAATATCCCAAGCTGCATCGCCTTTTTACTTCTTATTATTTTCTTATAACATATGTAAGCGACTACATAAACTAAAACTATCCATAAGACTATTACGGCATAGATGCTTATCCCTCTTATCTCAGGCATAAATGCCATATAGCAGATATACATCATTAAACTGAAAAAAAACGCAGTATATGTATAGTAAGCCATTTTTGAAAAGACCGCATATGAATGTATTTTTTGTAAAGGAGACAAATCAATTGAGGTGTCGGCAACTTTTTTGTTTTTATGTGCGATTATCATAGAGAAAGTTAGAGCACCGTAAAAAGATAAAACAACAGCAATATCTTTTGTTGAACTGATAATAAGAAAAGCCAAAACACTTACGACTATAAAAAAGGTTAAATGAATAGAAATTAAAGCAGCAGTATAGCCGAGATTTTTATTAGCCTCTGAGTATGCTATCAAATCGGTGGCTAACACATGTAATGATGTTAAAATAATAAATATAACAAGCCATAAAGCTCTGCTTTGCCCTGTTACAGCAGGAGATAAATATATTAAAATCACATTTGCCGCAATAATTAGAAGAAACATAATCCCTAACAAAAATTTTGTTTTTGTTCTTGTTCTAATATTGGGATTAATTAATCTAAGACGAACAAAAATAGTCCAAACATGCATAGTCATTCTAATAGCCGCTCCGAATATGGGATTGCCTAGTAAAATTTCGCTGACATACATACATAATAACAGCATTGCAATATCAAAAAATCTATGGGCAACATTATTATGTATCAATGAAACCCGATGTATGTGCATAGTTATCCTTCTTTCTTAAATTGTATGATCGGATACTAATATTTTAATTTCAAAGGTTTGCAGACTTATATATACATATGAAAAAAGAGAGCTTATACTCTCTTTTCACTTTTCACTATACATTTAACAGTTTAACGTCTGTTTCCGCCGAAGCCTCTTCCGCCGCCTCTGTTATTGTTGTTTCTTTGTTGCTTTCTTGCTCTTCTGCATTCGGGGCATCTTTGCGGTTCGTTTTCAAAACCTTTTTCCCTATAGAAAGCTTGTTCACTTTCGTTGAATACGAATTTTTCATTACAATCTTTACATGTTATAATTTTATCTGCCATATTTAACCTCCTGAAAATATTTGGATCTTATTACTTTTAACTTCCTACTCCAAATAAATTAAAGAGGTTGTTTATGATAATGTATCCGTTGTAAATATAGCTCTTTACATGGCTATGATAACACAACATATGATATCATGCAATAGATTTTTATACAAAAATAAATATTTGTTATAATATTTACATTATTTAATTCTGTGGGTATATTCTTATTCTTCATGCTTTTTTGGGTTTAATATCATAAACATATTTTTTCCCTCAAGCTGCGGTTGTTTTTCAACGGCTCCTACCTCTGTTACCGCTTCGGCAAATTCATCCATGACTTGTTTTCCATTTTTGGTATATTGCATTTCTCTTCCACGGAATCTAATCCCAACTTTAACCTTGTCACCGTCTTGTAAAAATTTATAGGCATTTTTTACCTTAAAGTCAAAGTCATGTTTTTCAATTTTGGCTGATAATCTGATCTCCTTAACAGAAACTATTTTTTGGTTTTTTTTGGCCTCTTTTTCCTTTTTTGTTTTCTCATAAAGATATTTCCCATGGTCCATAACTTTGCACACAGGCGGTTTTGCATTAGGTACTATAAGTACCAGATCTAATCCTTTGCTTGTCGCCATTTTCATAGCTTCTTTTATTGGTACTATACCTAACATTACTCCGTCATTATCAATCAGACGAACTTCCTTTTCTCTTATTTCCTCATTAATTCGCAGCTCGCTTTTTTTAATGTAGAACACCTCCATTATATTTTTAACCGGTCATATTAATTTTTTTATTTATATCAAATCTCTATACTAATGTCTTTGATCATGCACCTTGGAAATGCGATATGCCAAAATAAAAAATGGTGGGGAATATAGGGCTCGAACCTACGACCTCTACGATGTGAGCGTAGCACTCTAACCTACTGAGCTAATTCCCCACGCACTTGTACCGACAAAATGCACTTTTATCAGAAATCCTCTATGTTCCGGTTGATTAGATATTATTATACATCTTTTTTAGTTTTAATACAACATTTTCTTGAAAATTGCATAATATCATACACTGACCGGTTAATTTGCCACCAATTTGTATATTAAACATTAATCGGTAATTTCTCCCGCTTTCTTTAATGCGATTTTAGTTGTTACCGGACCTATCAATTCATATATAAAAGTTGCACATAAAATTACAGCTCGAATAGTTTGTCCGAATTCAGGTATCAAACGGGTTGCTATAAGCGAAAGTCCTATGGCAACACCCGCTTGTGGTATGAGTGTTAATCCTATGTATTTTTTTACATTAGCAGGAGCTTTTATTATTATCGCACCTATTGAAGCACCCGCAACTTTACCTATAATACGTACAATTATATATACAATACCTATTACACCAATTTTAGGTAGTACTGACACATCAAGCTCCATTCCCGATACAACAAAGAACATTAAAAATATCGGTGCAGTTACACTGTCGGTAAGTTTTAAAACTCCTTCTCCCGAATCACTGATATTTACCAACATGGTACCCATACACATACATAACAAAAGCGGCGACAGATGAAACATTGTAGCCAGCGAAGAGCCTAAAAAAACAAATCCAACCGATATTATCAATCTATTGGAATCCTTTTTAAAATAGTATAACGGTTGTTTAAATAATAACCCAAGTATGAAACCAAACAATATTGATCCTCCTATTTCTATAAAGGGTGACAGTATTGACATAACTATTGAGATTTCACCGGGGTGCTGCAAAACATTTACAATTGCCGCAGCAAATCCGAATGCTATTAGTGCGACCGCGTCGTCCAATGCTACAACACTTAATAAAGTCTCTGTAACAGGCCCCTTAGCCTTATATTGTTTAATGACCATAACTGTAGCTGCGGGTGCGGTTGCAGCAGCAATAGCGCCTAACAGCAGAGCTATCTCCGTTTTCAAACCGACTAACAATAGTACTCCACCTACTAAAACAGTTGCTGTCAACGCTTCAAAAATGGCTATAACAACTGGAATAATACCGACTTTTTTCATATATGACAATTTAAATTCCGCTCCTATAGAAAATGCTATAAAAGCTAAAGCCATTTCAGAAACCAATTCAAGTTTTATAACAAGATCAAATGGAATAATTTTAAAACAATAAGGACCTATCAACAATCCTGCCAATAAATATCCTGTTACATTCGGAAGCTTTATATGCTTCACAATACGCCCTAAAAATAGCCCTGAAAATAATATCAGAGCTAAATAAAACAATGTAGTTGCCCCCAACTAAAATTCAACTCCTTCTACAGATAAAACAGGTAGTGTAAATACTACTGCAGTGTCAGGCTGTGACAAATCTCCTACTACTTGACGAATAACTTCCTTTACTTTTTCAACTTGGTCATCTTTTAAAACCATAAAAACCGTTTTGCTTTCTTGACGATCCAAATTGATAAGAAATCGAAGTGATCCGAAAATGGGATAATCCGCAAGCTCTCTTGCCATACCAATACTGTTAAGAATGGTAGCTCCTTTTACGCCTTGCTCTAAAAACTTTTCTAACAAAGTATCTAGAAGTTCAACTTTATTAAGTACCATCAACAAAAATTGCATACATCATCTCTCCTCTTCAAAAATGATTCTACTACAATGACTTTTTTGCAGTGAAATAAATCGATAATCTGTTTATGTAAAAGAGCCGCTTCTTTTAAGCGGCTCGCATTTATTTCTTACACATGTGTAGGATTCGGATATATGTAAGTACCACCTTCAAAATTTTTCATTACCACCCGCTTATTGTCCATACTCATTATGTATTCAGGATTGGCAGGCGTTTTCCCACCACCCCCGGGGGCATCTATAACAAACTCCGGTACGGCAAACCCCGATATATACCCTCTAATATTTTTCATTATTTCTATACCCTGTGAAACAGGAGTTCTAAAGTGTCCTATTCCTTTTGACAAATCACATTGATATAAATAATAAGGTCGTACTCTTATCTTGACAAGTTTGGTAAACAACTCCTTTAAAGTTTCGGTATTATCATTTACCCCACGCAACAAAACACTTTGATTACCAAGTGGGATTCCGGCGTCAACAATGCTTTGGCAAGCTTTTGCCGAATCCCGGGTGATCTCTTTAGGGTGATTAAAGTGTGTATTTATCCAAATCGGATGATATTTACGCAACATGGATAAAAGCTCATCTGTAATTCTCATGGGTAATACCACAGGAGTACGTGTGCCTATACGGATGATCTCAACATGCCCTATATCTCTTAACTCTCTTATAATGTTTTCCAACCAAGCGTCGGACATTATCAAAGGATCTCCTCCCGATAACAAAACATCTCTGATTTTTATATTCTTTCTTATGTAATCTAACGCTTTATCAAGTTGCTCTGTTGACAGGGAAAAATCTTCACAGCCAACCATTCTTCTTCTGGTGCAGTGTCTGCAATACATTGAACATTTGTGAGTTAAAACGAACAGAACTCTATCCGGGTATCTGTGGATAATACCTTCTACAGGGGAGAACCGGTCTTCACATAGGGGGTCATCCATTTCCAACTCATCAAATGTCAATTCGTTTATTGACGGGACAGCCTGCTTTTTTACAGGACAATCCGGATTGTCTGATTCGATCAGGTTTGCATAATACGGAGTTATAGCCATTTTAAATTCTGTCAAACATCTGTCGATTTCTTCTTTTTCACCATCTCTTAGCTTAATTATTTTATTAAGCTGTTCACCTGAGGTAATTCTGTTTTTAACCTGCCATCTCCAGTCATACCATTGCTCAGGAGATACACACCTCCATAATCCCGTTTCTTGATAATCATTCATTTTACTCCCCTCGATTCATAACGATTTGATCCATTCCATATCTTTTCAATGCGCTGTTAAGCACACTAAGCACCAAAGTATTGTATTCCATTCCACAAAATTGAGCTAACATAGGATAATCACTGTATCCCGGTGCAAGTCCGGGAAGTGGGTTTATCTCTATAAACATGATAACACCCTCGTCGGAAAGCCGAAAATCTATCCTGGAAAAATCATTACAATCTAATGCCGAATATATATTTACAGCTGTTTTCTTCATTTCGTCAATGATTTTTTTATCTAAATTCGGAGGGCAAACATATTCTACATATTGTTTATAGTTAATCTTTACATTGTAGCTATAAATTCTGTTTTCTCGTTCTTCTTTTAAGTAACAAATCTCCATAGGTTCAAAAACTTTCATATCATTTCCGTTACCTAGTATTCCTACAGTGAACTCTCTTCCCTTTATAAATTCTTCAATCAACATAGGTTGATTGTACAGTTTAAAATTTTTCCGTATTAAATTTACCAATTGCTCCATATCATCAACAACCGCTAAATCCGATATACCCTTGCCGGATCCTTCAAAATTCGGTTTAACAATAACCGGAAAATTCATGTGCGGAAAATGACAAAAGTCCGGTGATTTCACCAGGAAATAATTCGGTGTGTTAACATAATATGTAGAAAGAAAACGTTTTGTTATCGCCTTATCAAGAGCCATTGCAAGAGTGGTTTCATCCGACCCGGTGAAAGGGATTCCGAAAAAATTTAAAATGGCAGGAACCTGTGCCTCCCTGCCTCTACCGAAAATACCTTCGGCTATGTTAAAAACAATATCTACCTTTGTGTTTTTCAGTCTTTCTACAAACCCGGCATCTGCTTCTAAAAGTTCGACCTTAAGACCTTGATCCAAAAAAACCTGGCGTATGGCTTCGATGGTATCAAATGAATCATATTCGGCTTCAATATCTTCCACTTCCGAAACAATGCCTTTTTTAAGGTTATATGCTATCCCGACGGTTAACGGGGGATGAGCGTTGTCGTTTTCCATTTAAAACACTCTCTTCTCTCATTTATAAATTTAGAGTTTAACGCTCTATAAATACTTGCTTCATTATAGCAAATGCTTCATGAAAATAAACGGTCAAATTTGCTCAAATTAAGGCAAATTGGAAATTTAAAATGGAATTACAATAAATGTGGTGTTAAATCAATGATTATTGCGAAAAATCCGGCTCAATATCGTTGTATCGTAATATATGTGATATATAGCGCTTCTTAAGAAATTTCACGATAAACTTTTACAAGGAATATATTTACTATATTAAAATCTATTGTATAATAAGATGGAATGGTAAAAGTAACCGGTATAATTTACTCGGATTTCGCAGTTTTATAACTTACCGTGATATGTTCACAGGAAATAAGGAGGCTTCAAATATGGGTAATAAACAAGTAAATGTTGCTGTCATCGGGACCGGGGGGATCGCTAACGGTATTCATCTTCCAGGTATAAAAGAAATAGAAGGTGCAAACCTGGTTGCTGTTTGTGATCTTCATGAGGAGAAAGCTCGTAAAGCGGCAGAAAAATTTAACGTACCATCAGTGTATGCATCGATGTATGATATGTTTAAGCAAGAACAGTTGGACGGAGTATTTGTTTTGGTAGAACCTGATCGCCTGCATCGCGCCGTTTATGACTGCCTAACGGCGGGTCTTAATGTTTTTATGGAAAAACCGGCGGGCATTACTTCCTACCAAGCCGGTTCATTGGCACGAAAAGCACAACAAGCAGGTAAAATAGTTGCAGTGGGTATGAACCGACGTCATATCCCTTTAGTACAATTTGTATTTAAAAGAATGACCGAATTAACTGAAATAACACAGGTAGACGGAGTATTTATAAAGCATAGTGATATTTCTAATTCTTGGCACTATGCAAGCGCATTTGTTTGTGATATTGTCCATGCCGTGGATTTAGTGCGTTATTTTGCAGGTTCAGTACCAAAAAAAGCAGCTACAGTAGCCGCAAGACATAACTCCCCGGTAGATAACGCATGGTCAAGTATAATCGCTTTTGAAAACGGAGTAACGGGTACATTAAAATCAAATTACCAAACAGGTGGGCGTGTACACAGTTTTGAAATCCATGGACCTAAAGCCAGCGCTTACATAAATTTAGGCTTTGGTGGAAATGAATGTGATGCAAAAATACTTCACTTTGGTGGAAAAACAATATATTCACTTGCAGCAGCCGGGGTTGGCGGTCAAACTATTGAATACTTCGACGGCAAACAGCTGGCTGAAAGCGAAAACTTCTATTCTTATTATGGATATAAACAAGAAGATATGGATTTTATCAATTGCATTCAATCAGGTAAAAAGCCTTTATGTTCCATAGAAGATGCCGCATTATCAATGGAAATGGTAGAGTTTCTTTTGGCTAATACCATATAGAATATAAGGGAATATATTTTACGATTCAACTGCAAAAACTTTATTTATAGGTAAAGGTATTTTCAGTGACTAATACACAGCGGTTCATAATAAATGAGTTATTGCAGTGAAATCATTTTACAGATCCGCTAAATAAACATATATAAGCAAAACCATTGACCGGAACCTGTGTACTATTAACTTTTATATAAAAATACACAGGTTCTAAATTATTTAGCGGAATTCATATCTTTTAATGCTGTATTCACAGTTGCAATATTCTTATTTTTCTTTATGTCAAACCTGAATATACCGATTATCACAGAACTCATTACAAAAAGTTCAGTTAAGATTCCCGCATAAGATTTATTCACAATATTATATACGATCCATAACATTGAAATCGGAAATGACAACCTTCTTACATATTTAGGATTGTCAAGCCAAAAACTTACCGAACCTAAAACCATCCCCGTCATTGCAAATAATGTAATTATATTTTCCCAAGTCAAGATACCTACGATTATAGAAACGAATATAAACAAAAACAACCAATGTATATGACTTGCCCATTTTTTGCTCTTATTATAGAATATTATGTTTCTGCATACGCTAAGAGCATTTAAAGCAGCTCCGGTATAGGCCCCCAAAAGTAAAAAGTGTATTGAAAAAATACTGCCTGCAATTAGTTGAAACAATAATATTTTTTTGCGAGTGTTTTGCTGAAAAGATATTATTGCCATCCCCAATGCGACAGCTCCGATAATTTGCGCTATTATATTATTCATATGTTTCTCCAAATAAACTTGACCTCAGTGTATACGATCTCGGATTTTATCATTTTTTTAATAGATTTGCAATGTATTTAACGCTTGACATGTTGCACAAATGAGAATAATATTTATACCGTTCATAGTAAATATACCAATTGCATCAATATGTCATTTATATAAGAGTTTTTAGTTTTTAATAAATATACGAATTAATACAATCAAATGAAACGAGATGATATTATATGAAACGGATTGATTTTCATGCCCATATATTTCCCGATAAAATAGCCGTAAAAGCTTCTGCTAATGTTGGTGCATTTTATAACATACCTATGAATTATGACGGAAAGGTATCCACTCTTTTACAATTGGGCGATCTTGGTAAAATCGATTGTTTTGTAGTTCATTCGGTTGCAACTGTTCCCGAACAAGTGGAAAATATAAACAATTTCATTATATCCACCGTTAAAAAACATGCCGGAAAGTTCATAGGATTTGCGACAATTCACCCGGATTACCACAATATAGAAACAGAAATAAATCGTATTATAACTTTAGGCTTTAAAGGTATAAAAATCCATCCTGATTTTCAACGTTTTGAAATCAACAGTATTAAGGCATGCAAAATATATGAAATAATTGAAGGTAGGTTACCGATACTGATACATACGGGAGATTATCGATATGAATATTCAAAGCCTGATCGTTTGGCACAGATTTTAGATATGTTTCCACGTTTAGATGTTATAGGTGCTCATTTCGGTGGTTGGTCCGAATGGGATATTGCCGCTCGTACCCTATCAGGTAAAAACATTTATGTAGATACATCAAGTTCGTTATATGCTTTAACACCACAAAAAGCTCGTCAGTTAATAAATGCTTTCGGTATCGACTATACCTTATTCGGCTCGGATTACCCCATGTGGAACCCTGTAAATGAGATAGATTTATTAGAAAAGATAAGCTTGACATATGAGGAAACTGAAAAAATTATGTTTAAAAACGCGGAGCGTCTTTTAAAATTACACTTGTAATGTTATTATTAAATTTATACTTTGAAAAATTACATCCTGAGCATTTTTTATATTTTTAAGGTGATTTTAATGATTAAAAACCATACTGTAAAAAATTTAATACTATTTTTTGTTTACATACTACTTATAATAACATTGTATACCTTCCTGCATGAAGGAGGTCATGCAATAATAGGAATATTAGGTGGTCAAAAGGTAACAGAATTCAATATAAATTTTTGGGATTTAAGTGCGCACGTAAGTTTTTGTACAGAATATCCCATACAAGGTTTCTACAAATATGCTCTTCCCGTTGCAGGTTGGTTTCTCCCTTATATCCTATGGCTTGTTTCCATTCTATTTATAAAAAAAACAGACAATGTTAAATATGAATTCATAAAACTACTTCCTTCAATCATGATAATAAGCTCAACACTACCCTATATAATACTTACAGTGGCATATGAATTAGGAGCCACAATAAGTGAAGATTCCATTAGCTTCTTAAACGTAACAGGTTTAAGCGGTTACTTTGTTTCCGGTATATTTACAATAATCATCTACTTTTCTATAAAATTATTATTTCATAAAATAAATTTTTCTTTGTTTCGGAATCAAACCGGAAAATTTAAAGAATTTTCTTACGATAAAAATTAAGTTTGATGTGTTTATTTAATTTATTACACAGATCTTTTCACATAATAATTTATTGTTCAATACTTTTTAAATATTCAATTAATTGCCGGGCTGTTCTGGGAGATCGGCCCGAAATAGCAAACCTTTCAGCTTGAATCTCCAACTCATCATCGTTTATGTTTAGCTTATATTGTTCTTTAAGCTTACGAACAATATCCAAATATAATTTTTTACCGGGTCTGAAAAAACCTACTGTCAATCCGAATCTTGCTGATAAAGATACTAATTCTTGTATAGTTTCATTACGGTGTACATCGTCTTCATCTCGATCTGAAAATGTCTCCTTAATCAAATGTCTCCTGTTTCCTGTTGCATAAACTACCATATTATTTGTTTTAGCTGAAACCGAGCCTTCAAGAACCGCTTTTAAAGCATAAAAATCATCATTCTCTTCTGCAAATGAAAGATCGTCAATAAATAATATGAACTTTAAAGGATTTTTACCAATACTGTCAACCAGATCAGGTAAATACCCGAACTGTTTCTTAGTCACTTCTACCAAGCGTAATCCCCTATCTTTAAATTCATTCACTACAGCCTTTACGGTTGACGATTTCCCGGTACCCGCATCACCGTATAATAAAACATTTGCAGCAGGTTTGCCTTTAAGTAAAGCTAAAGTATTATCAATTATAGTTTTCCGTTGCGTTTCATAACCTTTTAATTCTGCCAGGGATACCCGATCCGGAGATTTTACCGGTACAATGCTGTTATTCTTAATACAAAACGCATGATACTTTGAATAAATTCCAAACCCCAAGGTTTGTATTTTTTCCATTCTATCCATATAACAGGACAAAAAATCAATCGGACTAATTTTCCATTCCGGCAAATAACTCTCATATCCTATATGTGTTTTTATTTCTTTCGCTGATAATAAAGATATACTTTCTATAATTTTTAACTCATTGACTAAACACTCCGTAAGAAAATCTCCTATCCGCTCATTGGATGCTCGTTTTAATACATAAATGTTTTCATCTTGTAAAACTATTTCCGACAGATACCTTGAGAGATCTTCACTATCTCTGAAAAGACAGGACACAAAAGCCGAATATGAATTAACACGTTCTATTATTGATTTATCAATACTAGAGAGCAGCTCTAATAACTTAACTACAGCTTCATTCATTAGTATATTCCGAAAAATAACCAGCGACCTAAGGCTGATAATCATTTTCTCATATGAATTCAATTTCTTCATTCCTTTCATTAATCGATAAGATATCCGAGTCGATTATTTTAAAACCGACAAGACGGCATCGCAGAAATCTTTTGTATTGTCAATCATCATAATATGACCTGCATCTTTTATCATAATAAGCTTTTTATCAGGTGCATTTATGCTTTTAAAATAATCTTGCGCCATTATAGAAGGTGTCACCCAATCGTCTTCCCCAAGTATATAGTAAACAGGCACTTTATATTCTGTTGTAAGGTTTCTTACATCGAATTCGTTAGCCAGATAATCCATTAACGGTTTATGCAATATATAAGTATTTATCAAATAATATCTTAAATCGTTGATGTTGTAATATGGAGAAAATAAAGCATATATTACGGATTTATCTTTTCTACCTGCACTTAGATATTTGTTCGAAAGACTCCTGAATTTAGAAAAAGAGTCAAAAGAAAAAGCATCATCATTGATAAGATATCCTGTCAAGTTTGACAATGTCTCATAATCTTTAATATTCCCTGCATTCGATGCGGCTTGAAGTGTTGTCTCATATGATAACCTGTCTCCGGCAACCGCTTGGACTACCGGCCCCACACTAATATAAGACGATACAAGTTCAGGGTACTTTTGTACAAACAGCGTTCCTAAAACCGTACCCCAAGAATGGCCCATAATAACCACATTATCACGGTTAAACCTCTCAGATAAATAGGTTACAATCTCCTTAACATCTTCTACCAAAATATCTACAGTAATATTCTCTGTAGCTCCTTGACCTTCGTTTAAGATATAAGTTTTTCCCGAATTGCGTTGGTCCCAGTTAACAACCACATGATTGTTTTCAAGCTCATCTTGATATTTATATATAAAAGGTGTCATGGGCGAACCCGGTCCCCCATGCAAAAACAAAATTATCGGATTACTTCGATCGTTTCCTCTAATATAAAGACATTGTTCTATTCCTCCGATATTGGTAACTACAAATTCATCAATACCGTTTTCAGTTACAATTCTGTGATCGTATCTGATTTTCTCTCGTATAACTACTCGAATTGTGAAAAACAACAAAATAACCACAATAAAAACAGTTAAAATCCATTTAAGGATTTTTAAAAATCTTTTCATATTGTCAGTCTCCAAAATAAATCTTTACTCGAGTACAGTATATCATAAAATTAGTCGTGCATACGAAATTTCGCTGATATAAACCGAAACGGTTACCCTATACATTATATATTTTATATCCAATTCAATAACTCATATATATATATTAATTAAAATTCGAGCCGGAATGCGTCCCGGTAAACCACATTGTATAATTAAATATTATATATCAAAAATTTGTCTAAAAATAGCTAAAATGAAACTTTCTAACGTATTTGCCTTTCAGTTATAATTAGCAGGTTACTTTTTTATTTTATTTTTAAGGGGATCTTATATGGGGCAAGTATATGTTGAATTTGATAATGATGTGCCACGATATGTATATACAGGTTGTAATAAATGTAGTAGCATGATGGGAATAAGTTATTGTACCGTGAACAACAGAGGCTGTTGTTCATACTATCCGAAATTTTCATTGCTCGAAATACAAAGAATGTCAAAATCACTATTGGGGTTGGATACTTTAGATAAAATAATAAAACAGCCGGGGACAACCGTCGACAGATACATAATTAAATCTACAGGCGATTTTGATAAATCTTTATATGAAGAATACATAAAAAACAGTGACGGTATTTTATATAAAATACCAATAGACGATAAAACTATCTTCTTTAAAACATGTCCCTTTGTCAAAACCGGATTGGGTTGCACCATTTCACCCCGTTTTAGAAACAGTGTATGTAATTTTTTTATTTGTAATGAAGTCTTGGACTATCCTGAACTCAAATTAAAATTCAAACCCTGGATAGAAAATCGTAATGCGTATATGAGCTGGGTATACAAAGAAAACATTGACTTGCAGTATGTTCTATATGAGAACAATTTAAATTTATTAAAAAATTATGGTGACACAATTTCTTTTCTTCAAGAATTACCTTTAAATATATATGATTTTCCTAATTTGGAACCAATATTTTTTGAAGATGAAAACTTAAAAGGAGCATAATTACATATAAAAATTTCTGCTATCTAACTTTTTTGATTCTACTATAAAAACTATATTTTATTGTAATAAACGAACCACATTGAAAAGCAGTTGTAAAATCATATGGCGAAGCTGAAGGTATTTTAAATAACAAAACGAGAGGTTTGATACTTCTCGTTTTGTTATTTTTAATTTTAAAGTTATTATTTATTATAAGCACCGTTATGCTATGCCGTTAAAACATTTGTCGATATGTTCCTTTGAGTATTTAGACTTTGTAAATTGTTGTACAACAATAGTCACAATAATCGATAGTGATAGTGATATTATAATCGGATCTACGAATTGTACGGTCCCTGCCAGCAGCATCGGTTTCCCAAAAAGCCATTGGCATACTTTTAAAACGGCCGATTCTTTTGAATGTATAAACATCATCCATAATAGACTGCTAGAAAATCCTGTTAACATCCCCGATAAAGCTGCAGCTTTACTTAATTTTTTACAATATAAAGCTCCGAAATACATAGGCAGGAATGCGGCACCACATAATCCGAAAAACAATCCTGTACTAATAGCAATAGCTCCG
>CAZJOD010000098.1:8305-15076 GCA_964547525.1 uncultured Clostridiaceae bacterium | reverse complement strand
ATTTAGTTTTAGTCCTGATGTACGGGTCTGCAAGATATGTCGCCATATAACCTTCGTGTCTGTAATATGCTTGCGGCATCGGTAAAGCGGGCTTTCGCGACCATACCGCTATATTGGCTCCGTACTCGACAGGAAGTGTTACACATGTTCCGTCATCATATGTGATCTTATAATTGCCGATATTTATCATAGGTTTGAACGACAACACTTCTACATTTTTTGTAGTTGTATGCAAAAACACTAAACTGTCGAAAAATTCGGATACAGAAAATGTTGTTGATACCGGAATGTTTTTTCCGTATGCAGTGTCAGATAATACTATTTGTGGCTTGTTCAAATCAAAAGCTACATTATTATAGGTGTTTATCCCATCTTTCGCTACGGATGTTAAAAGTTCGCAAGGAATAGCGTCAATCGAAAGATTATCAGGCAACTTCATAGTAAAACATTTTTTTACACTTTCTTGTGTAGGATACTTTGTTTCATGGACTTTTGATCTTATAACAGGAATTATTTTTGAAATAATATGGTCATATACCAAGCGTGCATTACTGTTGTATTCCACTGACCACATCATATTCGCCGAATAAATGGTATCATACATTTTTCCCATATAACCGAATGTATACTCGTCTTCTCTGCACCAAGTAGATACCTGGGCACCAATCATACCTTCTTTTTCAATGCGTTTTTCATAGCGGGGGTAATGACTTGAATACATGTTACCCATTATTACTTTGAAACCATGATCCAACAAACGATCTTCCAAATCTTTATCAAAGTGGAAATACCATATAAAGTCTAATAAAACTATATCTTTAGGTATCTTTGTAATTGCCGGAGGTGTTTTATATCTTGTTACATCATGGAGCATGTCACCCCATATCATCATTTTTAAATTTTTTTTGGCGAGGTACTCGTACATACGATTAACATGTAATGCAAACAAATCAGCCGGATCTTTATCTTTACAAACAGGACAAATACCGATCTGGTAAACTTCATCGTGTCCCATATGGACATATTCCGAGGGTTTTACCACTTCTACTATTTCATCAATTATATCATATATCAGGTCGTAGCTTTTTTCGTTAGACGGGCAGTAACTATGTGCATAAAACTCACTAGGGGGAATATCTTCTTTGTTAAGGTCAATTTTTTCTTTTTTCTGTTTTGCTTCCTCAATTTCGGCTATCTCCGGGTATGCAATTGTGAGATATTGTACATGGCTTAACGATTGCACCTCAGGAATTACATCAACTCCATATGAACGTGCATATTCAACTAAATCGGCAACTTCACTTTTTTCTAAAACCAATCCACCGGACACCATACCGCCGTGTGGAAAAGACGGCCATTTACCTTCTTTAGCTTTATTATTGCCGTTAATCCAGGCTTCATTGATTTCGGGATGACGATCAAAACGCATCCCCCCTGCAAACTCTAAAAATATTGTGTTATAACGCATCGGAGCTAACATATATCGAATTAAACGCTTAATAAAAGGTATTTCTTCACGTGGTGGGAGACCCATATGAAATCCTCTGTACTGCATACGGGGATAATCATTTATAGTACATATGGGTATGGAACCGCCGGAAATGAGAGCTAAAATCGTTTCTACCCCATAAATAAGCCCGCGTCTGTCAATACCGGCAAGAATTACCGTGCCTTTCATTGCGCTTAAGAAGAAGCCTTCTTGCGAAGGTTTGTTTACGATATCACTGTTAAATTTTACAATCTCGTCATAAGTACCCAATACAATAGCATTTTGGGTCGAATCAATTGTGCTCAATGATGCTATTGCAACTTTTCTTGATGTATTCTCATATATTTTTTCCTGTAGCATATCGGCTGCAAATCTTGTTTCATCTTTTGCATCATTCCTTATAATTATATATTTCAAATCTTCGGTTTTTATTGATACATCATTGTTTATATCTATAGAATTAGGGATGGGGTATATTACAGGAGTATCAAATACGGCACCTATAATATCAACAGACTCGATTATTATGTTTTTAAAATATGAATTTAATCTAATAACAACTTTGTCCGCTGTTTCTCCGACTTGAACGGTTATTTCATTATTATCTAATATTTGTTCGGTCGGAGCATCCAGTCGTCCTGCCGCATTAAGGTTAGAACTTCCTAAACCGGTTAATATTTCAACCGAGCCGAATCCTGATCCTGATTCTTGTCGGATTAATACTCTATCGATAAATGAAGCTTTGTCAAGCTCAAATTTAATATCGATTCCCACATCTAAAAGTGTTGTCCATTTCCAACCGACCTTTTTTCCGTTGAATAGATTGCCTGAACCTATACTGATTTTGCCGTTAATGGAATCAGGATACAAATCCGGAAATGCCGGTACGTTTACTCCGCGTTTGGTGTATGAATATGTTCCGGTAATCATTGAACGCTTATCTGCAAGAGATCCAATAAACATTTTTACAACATCCTCTCTACTAGAAATATATAATTATTTTATCACAATTCTTATTATTCACATTATCTTTAACAAAAAAATATTGAATATTCCATGTAATTTTATGGTTTTTAATCTTTTATTATGTTGAGAAATAATTCATACAATGATAAACTTGACATATCTAACACAAAAGGGGTCGCTAAGTCCTAAGGACCGCGAAGGATGACTGTTGATTTTTATCAATAATATAAACTTGTAGAAAGGATGTTTACCATGAACAAAATAAATGTAGCTGTGGTAGGATACGGTCAGATAGGGCCGGTACATGTTCGGAGTTATAAAAAAATTGAAGACAAAGTTAACGTAGTAGCAGTAGTCGATAAAAATATTGAAAGAGCCAAGATGGCGCAAGAACAATATGGTATAAAAAATATTTATACCGATTATAAAGAATTATTCAAGATGAAGGATCTTGATGTAATAGATGTATGTATACCTACGTACGCACATCGTGATTTGGTTGTCGAGGGTGCTCGTTCCGGCAAACATATTTTTTGTGAAAAACCTATGGCAATGACAATAGATGAGACAAATGAAATGGAGTGTGAATGTAAAAAAGCCGGTGTAAAGCTTCAGTTAGGTTTTTGCAGACGATTTGACAATCAATGGTTGAAATTTAAAGATATTGTTACAGGAGGCCTTTTAGGAAGACCTATCGTTTGGCGTACAGCTTCTGCAGGCGCAGGAGCGCCGAATCCGTGGTTTTTTCAAAGAGATATGGGAGGAGGACCGTTTGTAGACGGAGCGGTTCATAATTATGATTTTGGAAACTTTATGTTTGGTAAAGTTAAATGTATAAAAGCCGGTGGCACTACATTACAATCAAATCGTTCCGCAATTGATACCGGCATAGCTGAAATTTTATATGAGACAGGAGATATTTTACAAATGATGTGGTCATGGGGGCTCAAATCAGGTGTTCGAGGCGGAGGATTGCATGATGTACTAGGGGTTGACGGTACATTATTATTTCAAGCACCAAGAAAGAGCGAATCTGTAGAACAAAATCAAAATAAAGGGTATTTGACTGTAATAAGAGAAGGTGGAAAAGAAGAAGCTCACGAATTTACATTAAATGATATGTATGCCGATCAAGCAGAATATTTTGTTGATTGCATACTAAACGATAAGCAACCTGAAGTGACCGCGTTACAAGGACAGGAATCGTTAAAAGTCGCATTGGGCGTTTTAAAAGCGTTTGAGACCGGAGAACCGGTTTTTCTATAATATATTAGCAAAGAGAGGAGGCAGTCCGGCAATTGAAAAAATAGCTTTTCTGCCTCTTTATGTAATATTAAATTATTTAGAAAATATTTGTAATATATGTTATTGTATCGTAATAAATCATTTTACAGTGATATCATAAACATATCACATATTTTCCATATGTTTACCGCGTTAATCTTTAAGTCTTAGAAAATCCAATTTCCTAACGGCTGTATAAGCAGACGCAAATAATAATGCGTCACCAACCAGAATCAATATTGCAGCAATCAACGCTAATTTAGCAGAATCAATGTCATCATACCAACCCGCCATATAAATCACCTCCATGAAAAACACCTGTTAAAGTATAATTTTGCTAAGGGTTTTTAGAAGATTTATCACTGTTATGTAAAAGTATAGTGCTAAATATTATAACCCTTTTTAGCTTTCATATTATTTTATGCATAGTATGACAATATGGTTATTAAAGTAATCTACATAAAAATTTTTATTTGAGTATAAATATAGCTTGCAACATATAAATCTTTGTATTTTTTGTTATGGCTAAAAGATGGAACATTTGCGGCTCTTAAATGCGGAAATGAACGATTTGTAATATTTTTAAGTTCGTTGTTTACTTGACAGTTTATTTTATTTCTATATAATTTATATGTGAAATATTCATAGGTAATATAATGTAAAGGATGTGAAAAGTATGGGAGGCCACTTACATATTAATGTATATAGACAATTGCGCGATGCCGCACGACGTCTGAAAGATGAGCTTCGGTTAAAAATTGAAGAGAAGGGGATTACATGGCCGCAATTTCATGCGTTGTTTCATATTAATGAGCAAGGTGTATCGGTGAATGAACTGGCAGGAGAACTGCATTGTAATGCAAGCAATATAACAGGACTTGTCGATAGAATGACAGAAAACGGATGGGTATATAGGGAACATTCATCTGAAGACAGGCGGGTATGGTTAATAAGATTGACTGATGAAGGTATAAAGATGAAAGAAAATTTAATCCCGCAACACAACCTAAACATTATCGAAAGGATGAGTGTTCTCAATGAAGGGGAGATGATGCAGCTTTTACAATTAATAGATAAATTAATGTATGAAAAAACAAAGGAGGATGTTTTGTGAAGGAATTAAAGGGGTTAATGCGATTTGTAAAACCTTATAAATGGTGGGTTATACTGGCGACATTCTGTATGGTTATGGTTACCGGAATGAGTATGGCCGGTCCTTGGGCGGTTAAAAATTTAATTGAAACAATTGAGGATGGAGTTGCAGGAGGTCAAGACAGCTATAGAAGAGTCGGAGTACTTGCTGTTGTGGTTATAATTATTTACATTATAAGAGCCGTATCTCGATTTGGTACTAATTATGTGTCACATTATGCAGCATGGAATATATTGGACAATATTCGTACCGCATTATACGATCATATACAAAAGCTTTCGTTAAGGTATTTTAATAATAAACAAACAGGGGAATTGATGTCACGAGTAATAAACGATACAGTTAATTTTGAGCAGCTTTTAGCTCATGCAATCCCCACCATAGTGGTCAACGGATTGATGTTTATTGGTATTTCAAGCATTTTGTTTTTTATGAACGGTTCCTTGGCACTGTATACACTTATACCTATACCTTTGCTAGCTTGGATGGTTTTAAAATTTAGCAAGATCTCACGACCTTTATTCGGTAACGCACAGGATAAAATTGCCGATGTCAATTCGGTGTTACAAGATAATTTTACCGGAATAAAAGAGATAAAAGCTTTTACTCAAGAGAAAAATGAAAGTAAAAAGACTTCAAGATATATTAAGTCATACACCGAGGCAATATTAAAAGCATTGAAGTTAAGTAATGCTTTTCACCCGGGAATTGAGTTTGTATCGGGATTAGGTACTGTCATAGTAATATTTTTCGGAGGAAGATTGGCTCTAGGCGGAAAATTACAAATTGCCGATCTTGTTGCTTTTCTAATGTACTTGAGTATGTTTTATCAGCCTATTACTTCCCTAGGCAATATAAATGAAGGTTTACAGCAAGCGTTAGCAAGTGCGGAGCGTGTTTTTAAGATATTGGAAGAGGATCCTGAAATTGTTGAAATAAAAGACTGCATAGAAATGGAACGTGCCGACGGAGACATAGAATTTAATAATGTAAGTTTCCAATATAATGATAAAATCCCTGTAATAAAAAACATAACCTTCAAAGTTAACCCCGGAGAAACCATTGCTTTGGTAGGAGCGACCGGAGTTGGTAAAACTACCATTGCAAGCCTTATTCCGAGGTTCTATGATGTGGATTCCGGAGAGATACTTATAGATGGTATTGACATCAGAAAATTATCACTCCAAAGTTTAAGAAAACAAATAAGTTTGGTAAGTCAAGATGTATTTTTATTTAACGGGACGGTTAAAGAAAATATTATGTACGGAAATCCTGATGCAACCGATGAAGAGTTAATTGCCGCCGCTAAAACCGCAAATGCACACGAATTCATTTTAGCTCTTGAAAACGGATATGAAACGAAAGTGGGAGAGCGAGGAGTTAAACTGTCCGGTGGTCAAAAACAGAGAATTTCTATTGCCAGAGCGTTACTTAAAGACTCACCGATATTAATTTTAGATGAAGCCACCTCATCTGTTGATACACAAACCGAAAAGTTAATTCAAGACGCATTAAATAATTTAAGAAAGAATAAAACCTGTGTCATAATAGCTCACAGATTATCCACAATTCAAGAAGCAGACCAAATAATAGTCTTAAAAGACGGAGAAGTGTTAGAACGTGGAAAACATGATGAGTTGCTCGAGACAAACGGGCTTTACAGCCAATTATGCAGGGCTCAAAGCTCTCTACAGTCACTGGCAGTGTAACAAATTTATATAGTACCGGACCCGTGGCCGCATCGAGCGTCCCCGGGCCGGCGTACATTTTTAAAAGCAAGTTTTAAAAATGTATCCTATTTTAATTAATCAATCAATAAAGAAAGACCCGTGGCCGCATCGAGCGTCCCCGGGCCGGCGTACATTTTTAAAAGCAAGTT
>CAZJOD010000098.1:0-8205 GCA_964547525.1 uncultured Clostridiaceae bacterium | reverse complement strand
ATTTTTAAAAGCAAGTTTTAAAAATGTATCCTATTTTAATTAATCAATCAATAAAAATATGGTTGTAATATTTTTTCAATGGTAAATAAACAGCCGATGCTATTATAAGGCCTACTGTAAATTGGAGAAGATTTAACGGGATGCTGAATATAGGTACAATTTTATTACCGTACAACAAGTATTCTGTTAAATAATATCCTGTCACCATCCATAATCCTGCAGACACTAACCCTATTATAAACATCAAATCAATCTTATTTTCTTTTTTCCTTAGATAAATATAAATTCCGGCTACTAAAGCTAAAACCGCTACTGCGGAAATAACAAGCACAGAAGAAGAAACATTCGCTAAACCTGTTAATTGTGTGGTGTCTTTCTCCATTATCTGTGCCAATTCATCTATTTGGTTTTCCATACCACCCGTCAGAATTCTTCTCATACCGATAATAAATGCTGTCCATAATATAACAGCTGATGATCCGTATACAAATTTTGAACCTGTCTTCATGTTTCTAAGAGCCAGACCTATAATCAATGCCATGACAGATTTAATTATCAACGTAGGACCGGCCCATATGGCATAACCACCCATAATATCAGCTAACATGGATCCTACGCCTGCCGCAAACGCTCCGTATTTCCATCCTAATAAAAGTGCGGCTAAAAACACCATACAATCTCCTAAATGAATATATCCTGTAGAAAACGGAATGGGGATCTTAACCAAAAAAGTAGCTAAAAAGACTAAAGCTGTCATAATGCCTGTATATGCTAATTTTTTTGTTTGGTTCATCATTATTACCTCCTTGACTTGACTTCATCCAGTATTATTTGTAATATATCACTAGACTGTACATCTTTAAAGTGTCAGTTGTAAATAATTTAAAGGGGACAGCATAAATGCTTACTATGATTTCAGAATTAAATAAGAACAGTGAAATAGACTTATATGTTCAAGTATACCGTTACTTTAAAAATCATATTGAGTCGGGACAAATTAATGCCAATGAAAAAATACCTTCTATCAGGCAATTGGCATTGGATTTGGATTTAAGCAGGACAACAGTGGAAAATGCTTATAACCAATTATTATTGGAGGGATATATATATAGTAAAAGTCGAAGTGGATATTATGCATCGGACATAGGAAATGCTTTCCCGTCGGGTACATTAATAAAATCCGATTTAACAGATGAACCGGGATTAGAAAACTTTAATTATGAATATATAAATGAGGATAATTTTAATTTTAATATATGGAAAAAATATTATAATCAAGTTTTAACATATGAAAACTTAAAGCTTTTAAAAGAAGGATTGCCTCAAGGAGAATATGAGTTAAGAAAAGAGATAGCGGAATATGTATATAAGGCAAGGGGAGTTCACGGTAATCCGGCTCGAATGATTATAGGTGCCGGTGTACAAGTGTTGCTGGGTATTTTATCGGTTCTTTTTAGAGAAATGAATATTGAAAGCATTGCTGTTGAAGAACCGGGGTTTACCGATGTAAGACACATTTTTAAAGATTATTATCTTAATATAGAACCTGTACCGTTAACCGGCCAAGGGTTGGATATAGATGCTCTGGAAAAGTGCGGGACGAGGGTATGTTATGTAAGTCCCACCCATCAATACCCCACAGGTGCGATCATGCCTGTGAGCAAAAGGATTGACTTATTAAAATGGGCTAATAAAGTAGACGGGTATATTATAGAAGACGATTATGACAGTGAACTTAGGTATTCCGGAAAACCGGTACCTAGTTTGCAGGGATTGGATTCGGATGATAGAGTTATTTATTTAGGTTCTTTTTCCACATTGCTTATTCCATCAATAAGAATTAGTTATTTGATTTTGCCGGAAAGATTTTATACAGTGTATATGAGAAATCGTCATAAATACAGGCAAACCGTTTCAAAAACCGAGCAATTGGTATTGGCTCTATACATAAAAGAAGGTGAATTCGAGAAGCATCTGAGAAGGATAAGAAAGAAATATTCAGCAAGACATAATTTATTTAAGCAACTTATCGAAAGCAGAAGTCTGCCGAAACTAAAACCGGAATCGTCCGGTTCCGGAGTATACATACCTTTGAGATTCGATAGCTCTGTCAATGTGCCTGAAACGGTTAAGCGTTTAAACACAGCGGGATTTAGGGTAAGACACATATCCGGCCGATTGGCCGTATTTAATTTCGCATGTTTGCCGGATAATAAATTATCCGAAGCGGTTGACAAGTTGGAATCTATTCTAAGTAATATTTAAGATTGATTTTACTGAAATAACTCTTTTTACAGTGAAATCAGTAATTTTATTTCATTTTATTATATGGAAAGTTGTCTGAATTTTTTATATAATACATAAGGGACAAATGTATTAACTGTTTTTAAAAATAAAATAAATGATACAATTTAAATAAAGAAATTATTATAGGAGACGGAATGGAAAAAGAAAAAAGATTTGCCGTATTGATAGACGCGGATAATGTATCCGACAAGTATATTAAATATATATTCGACGAGGTTTCAAACCATGGAACACCAACATACAGAAGAATTTATGGAGACTGGACCAAACCACATTTATCGGGCTGGAAGAGCATTTTATTAAATCATTCAATCAACCCTATCCAGCAATATGAATATACCACAGGAAAAAATTCTACAGATTCCGCATTAATAATAGATGCGATGGACATTTTATATTCCGGCAACGTTGACGGTTTTTGTATTGTTTCAAGTGATAGTGATTTTACTAAACTTGCCACTAGATTAAGAGAGGCCGGTATGTATGTGTTGGGTATGGGGGAACAAAAGACACCCAAGCCTTTTATTGCCGCATGCGAAAAGTTTAAGTACCTGGAAGTACTCGCTGCTGCGGCTGTAAATAAAGAAAGCAATGAAAATAATGAGGTTAATAGCAAGGAAGTTAAAAAAGTCGACGAGGTAAAAAATGATAACGGTATTGTAGTAAAGAGAAAGTTGATAAAAGTTATTAAGAATATAATTACCGATATATCGGACGAGGACGGATGGGCATCTTTAGCTGATGTTGGAAATATTCTAAATAAAAGATTTCCGGACTTCGACACTAGAAATTACGGACATACAAAACTTACACCTTTTGTGTCTTCTTTAAAAGTCTTTGAAATAAGTTCGAGAAAAACGAGTAATCCGAATATTTCACATAAGTACATCAGAATTAAAGAATGATTTCAATTTATATTAGTTTAATAATATGAGCTACATACGGAGGAAATACATGATAAAGGCAGCCATACGTGATGAGAATTTACGCATGGCTGATTATTGTATTGAACAGTTCAAATCATACGCAAGAGGAGAAAAACCTATATATACTATAGATTTAGACGGATTGGAAAGGATGGCCTGAATGATTCAATTATCCGCACTACGCAGGTAGACACTACGGATCGACAGATACTGGCCGTCTTCAACTGTTATATAGGTGTTTTCTTGAATATTTTCATTTGATATTATACTATCTAATCTATGGGAGCTGTCGTGAGCGACTTCAATATATCCCATTCCTAATATGGCGCCTTTGTCAACAAAAGCTCTATATTCTCCTGCGGGGATGTCAAATCCAACCTTATACATGCCTTCGATGTAGGTTTCATCTTCAGGTTCATATTTTTCCGCTTGTTCTGCAGGAACGGCGTAACAATCTCTCATTTTAAAGTATTGTCCTTCATCAACTGTAACATATATAAATGTGTTAAATAAAGCGTTGGCAATTATACTATCTAATGTACCTTTGCTATCTTTTGCCACTTCTATATATGAGCCTGTAAGTGTATTGGTTGAATACAGTTTATATTCGCCGGCCGGCATGTCAGTACCGACCTTATATGTCCCGACATCAAAACGTATCTCCTGATTATCCGTAACTTCGATTTTTGTTGTAGTGACAACCGGTATCTGTTCTTGAGTTGTCTCAATACCGGTAGTTGCAGGAATTGTTGTCTCCGGTTGTGTCTGTGACGGCAAAGTTGTAGTAACATCGGGTTGGATGTCATTGTCGATGTTTTCATTTTCTTCACCAAGAGCTATAATTAATATTATAATAAATATTACAATAACCCAAAACCACCATTTTTTCAATATTTTCATGGTATACCTCATATAAAATATAGTCGTATGACGGTTTTTTCATGTACACCGTCTATGTTTTAATGCATCATTGATTTTATTGCAAAACTTTATCAAATTGCAGTAAAAGCATTATTATTATTTTATATAAATAGTAAAATATACTTAATATTTCACTGCAATAACTCACTTACTTGTGAACCGGCGTTGAAATCAATACGGATGATCAGGATTTTGGTAGAATTGTTTTGATAAAGCTTTGGTACCGCTTTGGTAAGGCTTTGGTACCCTTTGGTAGAATTTTTTATTTTTATTAAATTTGTTGTTTACAACGAGTTTTTTATATGCTATAATTTAAAACGCTGACGGGGTGTGGCTCAGCTTGGTAGAGCACTTGACTGGGGGTCAAGGGGCCGCTGGTTCAAATCCAGTCACTCCGACCAAAGAAGGTTAATATAACCTTCTTTTTTTATACTGTGATAATATGCACCGAAAATAAATAATATATCAGTTATTTACACCATTGTGCGGGTATGTTATAATATTTTGGAAGATTCGGATTAAAAAACAAATGGAGGTTATTATGAAACATATAAAAACAATTGCAAGTTCAACTATAAAAAGTGGCAAAAATACCGGTTGTGGAGAATGCCAAGCATCTTGTCAATCCGCTTGTAAAACTTCATGTACCGTTGCAAATCAAAAGTGTGAGAAGTAGATATACATAGATTGTTTAATTGTGGTTGGCTGACAGTGAAAGAGCAATCTTTCACTTTTTGCTTTCTATGGTGAAATAAAGTATATAAAAGGATTGATTAAATGATAACCATACAAGATATTAAGCAAAATGATGAAATAAAAGCTTTAATAGAACAAGGGGACAAGCAGTTGGAGCTAAGAGGGTATACCGAACATAATTTAAGGCATGTCGCTCTGGTTTCAAAAAATGCCGGTAATATATTAAAGTATTTAGGCCATGACGAAAGAGAAGCTGAATTGGCTCGAATAGCAGGTTTTATGCACGACATAGGAAATGCTGTTAATAGAGAGCATCATGAGAATTCCGGAGCCCTTTTGTCATACTTTATATTGACAAAAATGGGTATGGATATACGAGAAGCTGCACAAATAATGTCGGCTATAGGTAATCATGACGAGGGTTCCGGTGCTCCGGTCAGTAATATATCAGCCGCATTGATTTTAGCGGATAAGTCCGATGTTCATAGAAGCAGAGTTCGAAATTCCGAACCTGTATCTTTTGATATTCACGACAGAGTAAATTATGCGGTCTATAGTTCTTCAATTCGTGTTGAAGATAAAAAAGCAATATTAAAACTCCATATTGATACTTCAATTAGTCCTGTTATGGATTATTTTGAAATATTTCTGGGTAGAATGTCGTTATGTAGGAGAGCTGCTGAATTTTTAGGACTTGATTTTCATTTAATTATGAATGATACCCGCTTGCTTTAAAAATTCAATTTGCTTTTATTTACTATTATTTTATTCACGGATAATTATTGACGGTACACAAAATTCACTATATAATTTACTTTGTATGTTTTTATGTGAACTAAAAACATACATATGTATATATATATTAGTTGTTAATTAAAATTAAAAAAAGACAGGGGGAATACCTTAAAATGAGCAGAAACAATATTATGAGATTCTGCGCTGTACTCCTTATAATCGGGATGTTCTGTTTTTTTGCAATAGCAGGTCTGCCTGCTTTAGATATAAAAAGCGTGAACGAAATAAGGACCGGTATTGATATTAGAGGTGGAATTTCCACCACACTATATCCGGATGTTCAAGACCTTGGAGAAGTTGATTCCGAGCAGCTTGAAGCTGCGGTTGAAATTATAGAAAAACGTTTGAACGGCAAGGGAATTTACGATATGAATATTGCTCCTGATAATGAAAACAAACGTATCGTTGTTGAAATTCCGTATGCTCCGGGACAAGAAACCAACCCGCAGAAAGTAATTGACGAATTAGGAAAAACCGCATACTTAACATTTCAAGAGGTAGATGAAAACTTATTTGACGGATACAGAGACCCTATGAACACCTTGAAAAAGTATTTACCGACCGGTAGAATTGTTGTTCAAGGAACCGAAATTAAAACCGCTCAAGTTGGATCGGTTGAAGGTAGAGCAGTCGTCACGTTGGAAATGACCCCTGAAGGTGCCGTAAAATTTGCAGAAGCTACGGCAAGACTGAATAAGCAAAAAATTGCTATATTTTTAGATGATATTTTAATAACAGCACCTCAGGTAAACACCACCATTACAGATGGTAAAGCATATATCGAAGGTAATATGTCAGGAACGGAAGCTGCCGGTTTGGCTGCTACTATTAGATCCGGTGCATTACCTTTTAAATTGGTCCCTAAAGAAATAAATTCGATAACTCCTACATTGGGAGAAAGTGCTTTGAAAGTAACTGTTAGAGCCGGAACTATTGCTTTTATAATAGTCTTTTTGTTCATGGTAATCTATTACAGATTACCCGGTCTTATGGGTGGTATATCTCTAATCGGATTGGTATCCGTAATGTTAACTTTAATTGCAACATCAGGCATAACTTTAACTCTTCCCGGTATAGCGGGTATTATATTGACCATAGGCATGGGTGTAGATGCGAATGTTATAATTAATGAAAGAATTAAAGAGGAGCTTCGAAGCGGTAAATCTTTGAAAGCGTCGATCAGCTCGGGTTTTAAAAGAGCGTTTACATCCATTGTAGACTCCAATGTAACCACACTTATTACGGCAGCTGTTTTATATGCTTTAGGTACAGGAGTAATAAAAGGTTTTGCAACTACATTGGCATGGGGTGTTATTATAAGTTTCCTTACCGCTATTTTATCAACTAGAATTTTGATACGTAATATTAGTGAGGCGGGTTTTGCAAAGAAAAAGAGTATGTACGGCGTTAAGGAGGTGCGGGAATGATAGATTTCATGAGCAAAAGGCGATTATTTTTTATAATATCCCTTATTCTAATTGTTATAGGAATCGCAGCCGCTATTATCAACGGTTTTCAATGGGATATACAATTTGAGGGCGGTACTATTTTAAGGATAGAGATGCCGGACGAAACTTTTGACAGTGATGTGATTGAAACAAGATTGAGACAAGAGTTTAATAAAAATATAACTACTCAAAAAGTTACCACTTATGACCCGGGTAGTGAAAACGATTCTATCGCCATGTTAACATTGAAAGTAACTAAAAACGAAACTTTAACCGATGAAGAGCTTAACACGACGTATGAAATATTAAGAGCGGAATTTAATGTCGATGAAAATGCCGAATCTCAAGTTCAAAGCATAGAGCCTTTTATCGGGCGTGAAATGAGAGCAAGAGCATTAAGAGCCGCTATGATAGCCATGGTGTTAATTGTATTATATGTATGGGTAAGATTCAGTAAAATAAACGGATTAGCCGCAGCTTTATTTTCCATAGTAGCACTGCTTCATGACGTATTAATAATGGTTTCTGTATATACAGTATTGAGAATACCTATTAACGAATCGTTTGTAGCTGCAGTATTAACCATTTTAGGTTATTCCATGAACGATACTATTATTATTTACGACCGTATAAGAGAAAATTCCGGTATGAAACGTCAAGGGGACATGATAGGTTTGGTTAACAGAAGCCTGACACAATCCCTGCCGAGATCTATTAACACACTATTAACTACTCTGATTTGCGTGTTAACTGTATATATATTTGCATCGATACACAATATAGCCGCTTTAACAGATTTCACACTGCCGTTAATGGTGGGATTGATTAGTGGCACATACTCATCCTTCTTTATTGCATCACCGTTATGGATGATGTGGCAAAGAAAAAGTACTATGGCCGCTGCAAAAAGATAAACTTATAAACGTCCGGAATTTCCGGGCGTTTTTTTATGTGAATCGAATATATATATATATGGAATCTATAATAAAAACTGTTTTAAACATTGAATGAGGTGATATTTACGAATAAATTGACAATTTCATTATGTCAGATGGCTGTAGGGGATAATAAAATTGAAAATGTTAGAAACGCAGAGGAAATGATAAAAAATG
>CAZJOD010000097.1:5741-15077 GCA_964547525.1 uncultured Clostridiaceae bacterium | reverse complement strand
CCCTATAGCGCCCACCAAAGCCGTATTTATACGGCTTTTTTTATATTGAAAATATGGCGATTATATGTTTAGGTTCACTGCAATAATTTATGTACTGTGAACTGCAGATACCGCTTAAACGGTATCCGGCTGTGTGTCATTTAAAAATATTTTTACTTATAATAAATTAGTCATACATCAAAAACAAGGCGTGGAGTATAACTATTATGTATCCGTTTATTTTTAATAATGTATATAAGGATTATATCTGGGGAGGCAGAAATCTGGAAGAATTCGGAAAGAAACTGCCCGCAGGTATAGTGGCCGAAAGCTGGGAAGTGTCATGTCACCCGGACGGTCTAAGTACTGTGATCAACGGACCTTTAACAGGGAGGACATTAGCGGAATTAGTAAATCAGTATCCTAAAGAAATTATTGGTTATACTTTAACAGGACGCTTCAATAATGTGTTTCCTTTATTAATAAAGTTTATTGATGCAAAAAACAAGCTGTCCGTTCAAGTTCATCCTGATGATGACTATGCCTTAAAACACGAGAATGAAAATGGAAAAAACGAAATATGGTACATTTTATCCGCACAACCGGGTTCAGGACTGATTTATGATGTTAAGAAAAACATAGAACCCGGTTTGTTCAAAAGTAAGCTTTTGAAAGGGGAACTTGAAGATTGTCTTAATTTTGTGAAAGTTGAAACCGGAAATGTTATATATATACCTGCCGGACTAATACATGCAATAGGAGAGGGTATAGTTCTGTTGGAGATACAGCAAAACTCAAATTCAACATATCGGGTCTACGATTATAACAGACTGGGAAATGACAGAAAGCCAAGACCGTTACATATCGATAAGGCTATGGATGTGATTGATTTTAATAATGCCGGAAGGCGTGCGGTATACACGGGACTTAACATTAACGGAAATGGTTTTAATAAAAAAATCTTAGCCGCATCTTCCTTTTTCTGCGTGGAATTATGGGAGATTAATTTTTGTGCCATGCTGCCGGATAGATCGGACCGTTTTTATATATTGACTTGTTTGGACGGTTCTTGTGATGTGGTATGGAAAGATACATGTGTAAAAATAGAAAAAGGCATGTCGTGTTTAGTACCTGCAATATGCAACCAAACGTTTATAAAAGGCACATGTACATGTATGGTTTCATATCTTCCTCTTACACGCAATGAAATCATTACACCTTTGATTGAAGCGGGATATGATCAAAAAGAAATCTACAACGAGATACCGGGTTTGCTTGATTTTAAGATTTAATTTCAAATTTGTCATAAAAGTTTGCGAGATTATGGTATTGCTACAGAGAAATAATGATTGTTAAGATCATTATTTCTCTGCAATAACTCACTTACTGTAAACCGGAGTGTACCGGTTATCGAAAAATTTTCACCAGAAAAATTCGGCTCTATGTTCGTTTATTGTAATTAAATAAAATTTTGCAGTTATTAAGTTCCAATATGCTTTAAATTTTATTTGATTTTAGAAAATGTTTATGATATTATATGTAGTGTCGTTCCTTGCTCTATATTCAAATTATAGGGCCGTTAGTCCGGGAGGAGGTGATATCAATGTTGAGAGATTATGAAACTATATTTATAGTTCATAGTGAATTGGATGATGAAAAACGTATTGCAACCATTAATAAAATTAAGGAAACCATCGAAAAAGATGCACAGTTGGGAGACGTTGACGAGTGGGGTATGAGAAAACTCGCTTATCCGATTAATTATCAAAAAGAAGGCTATTATGTATTGGTTAATTTTAAAGCTGAACCGACATTTATAGAAGAGTTGGAAAGAATATACAGAATTACTGATGATATAATCAAGAGTATTGTTGTGAAAAAGGAAGCGTAAGGTGATATTATGAATAAAGTAATTTTAATGGGACGACTTACACGTGATCCGGAGCTTAGATACACGGCAACGAATACAAATGCGGTAGCATCTTTTGCGTTGGCGGTTAATAGGAAATTCGTAAAACAAGGTGAAGAAAGACAAGCCGATTTTATTAATATCGTAGCTTGGGGAAAGACAGCGGAATTCTGCTCAAAATATTTTAAAAAAGGGCAGCAGGTTGCTGTATCCGGAAGACTGCAAACTCGTACCTGGGATGATCAGGACGGTAAAAAAAGGTATGCAACGGAAGTAGTTGCCGAGGATGTTTATTTTGCAGACAGTAAAAAAGATTCCTACGGCAGTGACAGCCAGTTTGACACTACACCCTTTCCCCGACAGTCACAAGATTCTATGCCTAATGAAGATTTCTTTTCTGATGACAATGATGATAACGATGTACCGTTTTGACGGGATAACTAAATGACCTGAAAGGAGGTATGCACATGGCGGATAATAAAAGGCAGATGAAAAACGATAGTAATGGTAACCCTAAATACAAGCGCCCTAGAAAAAAAGTATGTAACTTTTGTGTTGATAAAGTGGTTATCGATTATAAAGATATAAGTAGATTATCGAAATATATTTCTGAAAGAGGCAAGATTCTACCTCGTAGAATGAGTGGAGTTTGTGCAAAACATCAAAGGGATCTTACGAGTGCTATTAAAAGATCCAGACAAATTGCACTTTTACCTTTTTCTAAAGATTAATTATAATTAACCGGGTAATGTCCCGGTTTTTTTAATTTTTAAAAACATTCTATTTAAAACAATTGCATATGGAAAATTGTGGGAAATATTAATTTCATGTATAATACTAATATATAAAATGAGGTATAAGCCCCGTTTATTAATAGACATTATTACTTTTCAATTGTAAGTTATGTTAGTTAATAATGGAGTTAAAAATGCCAAATCAGTAGGAAGGATGATTAACCGATATGATAACAGCTCAAAGACATGGAATTGATATAATTTACAAGATTAACGAAGCCGATGTATTGAAGACAAAAATTCTGCATTGCATGGCTTTGTTATATGAAAACATGCTTCCCGGCAATTCGGATATGGATGATATATCCGACCTATTAGGAGATATTTTGTTGTATACGTTTATGCTGGGTAAAAAAATCGGTTTCGATTTTGATGTGTTAAGAGAAGAAATGTGCCAAAAAATACGGATTTTATTAATAAATGATGTAAGAGAGATATCAGCGGAAGATTTAAATGAACTCTCTCAATATCTTGGTGCGTAAAAATTGAATATAAATTTATAATGTTATTGATTCCCCCTCCTTCACAGTACTTGAACTTAAAAAAGGTACCGTGAAGGATTTTCTTTATATATTATCATTTTATTATTCATTATAACAATTCTATTTTCAGTACATAATTATTTACACTACTGTAATAACTTTTTTTGCAGTGATTTTATTTCTTATATTTAAAAATTCCTTCTTAACAGCTAAATGGCCGAACATTGGTTATAAAGGAATACATGAGATTATAACTGAAGGTATTTGCATGGGTATTAGGGTATGGTATAATTAGGACATCCATTTATTATGATCAATAGATTTTAAATTTATTATAAAGGTTTTATTAACCGGGAGGATAATATGAAAGTTATTTTACAACAAGACATTAAAGGCCTAGGTAAAAAAGAGGACATGATAGAATGTAAAGATGGCTACGCCAGAAATTATTTGCTGCCCCGAGGGTTGGCTGTTCAGGCTACACCTGAAAATCTAGGAATTATGAGCAGCAGAAAAAAATCCGAATCGGAAAGATTAAAAAGAGAAAAAGAACATGCTGTTGCTATGGCTGATAAATTAAATGGAAAAATCGTAACTATTTTTGCAACCGCCGGAGAAAACGGAAAATTGTTCGGGTCTATTACAAATAAAGATGTAGCCGATGCTGTTTTAGAGCAAATCGGTTTAAATATAGATAAGAAAAAGGTTGTTATCGATGAGCAAATAAAATCTTTGGGTGAACATAAAGTAGTTGCTAAACTCTACACAGGTGTAGATGCATCTTTTATTGTTTTGGCCAAAGAAAAAAATTCTTAAGCTTGAGGCGGATAGTATGGCCGTAAAAACAACCGGAAGAATTCCACCACAAAACATAGATGCCGAACAATGGGTTTTAGGCTGTATGTTGTTGGACCAAAGTGCCGTTTATACGGCTGTTAATATTTTAAAAGACAATGATTTTTATAGACGGGATCATGCCGAGATATATGCAGCGATTATAAGTCTGTTCATGGAGAGTAAACCTGTCGATGTTATTACGGTATCGGACCGGCTAAAGGCACGGGGGGTACAAGAACAAACCGGTGGGTTGGAGTATTTGAGTACTCTGGTAGGTATAGTAGATACAAGTGCAAATGCGGAGTATTATGCAAAAATTGTAGAAAAGTGCTCTATATTAAGGAAAATAATAACGGTTTGTTCTAAAACCTCCAATTTGGCATATGAAGAAACCGATGATTATTCTGTTATATTGGATTCACTTCAACAGGATGTTTTGGACATATCAATGGGGAGAGAATCCGGTAGTGTGGTTCATATAAAATCAGTACTTTTATCTACTATAGATAAACTGGATTTGTTATCAAAGAATCAAGGAGAAATCACCGGTATACCCACGGGCTTTATTGATTTGGACAGATGTTTAAGCGGAATGCATGATTCGGATTTGATACTTATAGCCGGACGACCCGGAAGTGGTAAAACCGCTTTCGGTTTGAACATAGCGCAATATGCGGCTATACATAAGAATAAAGCTACGGCAATATTCAGTTTGGAAATGTCCAGAGAACAATTGGTAAATAGAATCATATCGGCTGAAATCAATTTAGAAAATAATAAATTAAAGACCGGAAATCTTACAAAAACAGATTGGTCTAACTTAATAACCCTGTTAGGTAAAATTTCGGAGTCTCCCATCTACATCGACGATACGGCAGGTATAACTGTAAATGAGATAAAGGCTAAATGTACCCGTTTGAAAGCCGAAAAAAAATTGGATATGGTAGTTGTGGATTATTTGCAATTAATATCAGGTTCCGGCAGGAAAGAGAGTAGACAGCAGGAAATCTCTGAGATTTCCCGATCACTAAAAATTATGGCTAAGGACTTAAACATACCGGTTCTGGCTCTATCGCAGTTAAGCCGTGCTCCTGAAGCAAGAACAGATCATAGGCCTGTTTTGAGTGATCTGCGTGATTCCGGAGCTATTGAGCAGGATGCCGACATTGTTATATTTTTATACAGAGACGATTACTATAATAAAGAAAAATCCGAAGAACCAAATGTAGCGGAAATAATAGTTGCCAAGCATAGAAACGGGGAAACGGGAACAATTAAATTAAGGTGGTTTGGTGAATACACTAAGTTCGCCAATTTACAGGGAAAGAATTTCTAGAATCAATGAAAGATATTGTTGAAAAGGTATTAAAAACAATTAAAGAAAATAAGATGACAAACAAAGGTGACACCGTAATATGCGGTTTGTCAGGGGGGCCGGACTCTGTTTGTATGGTGTATATTTTATATTTGTTAAAAGATGAGTTAAAAATAAATCCGGTAGCTGTTCATGTAAACCACATGATCAGGGGTGCTGATGCCGATATGGATATGATGTTTTCGGAAAATTTCTCAAAAAGTTTAAATATACCGTTTTACGGAAAGTGCGTTGATGTACCTGCATTAGCCGGAAAATTAAAAATTTCAGAAGAAGAAGCCGGCCGCAATGTACGATACGATTTTTTCAGAGACATTGCTAAAAAATATACAAGCTATAAGATTGCAACGGCTCATAACAGCAATGATGTGGTAGAAACATTTTTATTTAACTTGGCCAGAGGATCCGGTATAGAGGGCTTATGCGGTATAAAAAAGATTAATGGGGATGTAATACGACCTGTACTGAGTTTGTCAAAAAAAGAAATATTAGGATATCTGGAATATAACAATATTGAATATAGAATTGATAAAACAAATGAACAAAATAATTACACTCGAAACAAGATAAGAAATGTAGTTATCCCTTTAATAAACGCAGAATTAAATACTGATTTGGAGGTAAAAATTTTAAATACGGTATCTTTATTGACAGATGATTATGATTACTTAAAGGAACAAAGTAAAAAAGCTTATGAAGATTGTCTACAATATACTAAAGATCAACCTGTAATAGATTGTAATGCATTAAAAAGTTATCCGATTTCACTTAAAAGAGCAATTATAAGAATGCATATTAAAGAAATACTAGGTAGTCTAGACGGAATCACAGGATTTCATATAAATCGTACGGTAGAATTGGCGGATAACTTAAGTGTACCGGGATCACATGAATTACCTAAAGGTTACATTGCGACTGTTCGTTACAAAACTTTAAAAATAAGCAAAAAAAAAGCTTTGGAACAAACCGATGTGTGTGTTGTTTTAAATATACCCGGAACAACCTTTGTTTCGGTAAAAGGTTGGGAAATAAAAGCTGAAATTATAAATAAGAATAAAAAAGTCAACTATAAAGAAATATCAAATAAAAACACACAATTTTTCGATTATGAAAAGGTTACAGGTACCATATATATCAGGAATAAAAACGAAGGGGATGTTTTTAAACCTTTCGGTTTTAACGGAACAAAAAAGCTTAAAGATTTATTTATAGATGAAAAGATCGAAAGAGAAAACAGAGATATGATACCTTTGATTGTGGGGAATGAAGGAATTTTATGGGTTATCGGATATAAAAGGGCAAAATTTGCTCCGATAGTCGAAACAACCGAAAAAGTATTAAAATTAACTTTTAAAGGAGGCATATATGCATAATGATATAGAAAAAATATTAGTTGATCGTGGAACTATAAAAAAAAGAGTTAAAGAGATAGGTGAAGAAATTTCTCGAGTATATCGTGATGAAGAAGTGATTTTAGTAGGTGTTTTAAAAGGTGGTTTTATTTTTCTGGCCGATTTGGTTCGCGAAATCAGTTGCAAAATAGAAATTGACTTTATGGCGGTTTCGAGTTACGGACACTCAACCGAATCCTCGGGAGTTGTAAAAATTATTAAAGATATAGATATTGATATAACTAATAAACATGTTTTATTGGTAGAAGACTTGATAGATTCGGGATTGACTTTATCGCACTTAAAGCAACTTCTATACACCCGTAATCCTAAAAGTATAAAGATATGTACAATGTTTGATAAGCCGTCTCGTCGAAAGGTGGATATGGAAGTCGATTTTACGGGATTAACAGTACCTGATTCGTTTATTGTAGGATATGGGCTGGATTTTCGTGAATATTACAGAAATTTGCCTGATGTTTGCGTTTTAAAGCCGGAGATTTATAAATAAAATGTTAACAAAGCCTAAACAATTATATCGGTTATTGTTTTATTCATATATATGTTATTATGTGTAATAATGTTTATTTGGGAATGGTAAAACGAGATCGGAAATATTAATATTGTTTTTGTTATTAATTGTGTTTTGCTTGTTTTTCGGGAACAATAAACTTACAAAGGTATGAAAAACATTTTTACTGTTAACCCTTTAGTTAAGGAGGGAAGAAATATTGAAACATTTTAAGGGTCTTACATTTTATATAGTTCTTTTAATTATTATATTATTTATACTTAGTATATTATGGTCCGACACCGCACCGGGTGTTTTAAAGTATTCCGATTTGATATTTCAATTGGAGAGCAAAAACGTAGAAAGCATTGTAATAAATAGTTCATATGCGGATGTAAAATTATTCTCACCGGGACCTGATGGAAACCTGGAGTATGTAGTTAATTTTGGATCTATGGAAAATTTCAGTGCAATGGTTGAAGGATATTATACTCCGAATACCGGATTTTCGTTTATGTACGCTCCTGAAAAGACTGCTCCATGGTGGTTGTCTTTAATATCACCTTTGATTTTAATTGTTTTGTTTGTTTTGTTTTGGGTATTTTTCATGCAACAAGCCCAAGGCGGAGGCGGAAGCAAAGTAATGAGCTTCGGCAAAAGCAGAGCGAGATTAATGGGAGATGAAGAAAAGAAAAAAACATTTGAAGATGTAGCAGGATCTGAAGAGGAAAAAGAAGAGCTTGAAGAAATAGTTGAATTTTTAAAGCAGCCGTCTAAGTTCATAGAAGTCGGAGCACGAATACCAAAAGGTGTTTTGCTTGTAGGACCTCCGGGAACCGGAAAAACACTGCTGGCTAAAGCGGTGGCGGGAGAAGCGGGTGTTCCTTTTTATACCATAAGCGGTTCGGATTTTGTTGAAATGTTTGTTGGTGTAGGTGCGTCTAGAGTTAGAGACTTGTTTGAGCAAGCTAAAAAGAACTCACCTTGTATTGTATTTATAGATGAGATTGATGCGGTAGGCCGACACAGAGGTGCAGGTTTAGGCGGCGGGCATGATGAAAGAGAACAGACATTAAACCAGCTGTTGGTAGAAATGGATGGGTTCGGTGTTAATCAAGGAGTAATAATACTTGCGGCGACTAATCGACCGGATATTCTTGATCCTGCATTGTTAAGACCCGGTAGATTCGACAGAAGGGTATATGTTGGAATGCCTGATATCAGGGGCAGAGAAGCGATATTAAAGGTACACGCAAGGAAGAAACCTATAACCGGAGACGTAGATTTAGGTGAAGTTGCAAAGATCACACCGGGATTTACAGGAGCCGATTTGGAAAATCTAATGAATGAAGCGGCTATCCTATCCGCTAGAAAAAATAAGAAGGAAATTGGTAACGCTGAAATTAAAGAAGCAATCTTCAAGGTTCAAATCGGCCCTGAGAAAAAAAGCAAGGTAATATCCGAACATGAAAGGAAGCTTACTGCGTATCATGAAGCGGGACATGCTATTGCGGTCAGGGTTGCATCAACTACAAATAAGGTTGACAGAGTAACTATTATACCTGCCGGTACTGCAGGAGGTTATACGGTTTTCAAACCTGATGAAGATAAAAGCTTCTATACAAAAGCTCAGCTTATGGAAGGCATCATTGTTTCGTTAGGAGGTCGTGCGGCTGAAGAAGTAGTTTTAGGTGATGTCAGTACCGGAGCCGGTAATGACTTACAACATGCAAACCAAGTCGCACGTAGTATGATTACTAAATTTGGCATGAGCGAAAAACTTAGTAATCTAATTTTTGGAGAAGAAAACGATGAAATCTTTATAGGTAAGGACTTTGGTCATGTAAGAAATTACAGTGACGAATTTGCGGCTATTATAGATAATGAAGTAAAAAATATTATAGATACCGCTTACCAAAGAACAATGAACATTATGAAAGATAATATAAATAAACTTAAAGTAATTGCCGAAACATTATTGCAAAAAGAAAAAATCGATGGTGAAGAATTTGAAGAACTGTTTGCAAACGCTTAAATAGCTTTTAATTTTAACTCAAA
>CAZJOD010000097.1:0-5641 GCA_964547525.1 uncultured Clostridiaceae bacterium | reverse complement strand
AAGAATTTGAAGAACTGTTTGCAAACGCTTAAATAGCTTTTAATTTTAACTCAAATATAATATAGTTAAAAACCGGAGGAAAACCTTCGGTTTTTTATTTTAACAAAATAGGATACATTTTTAAAACTCGATTTTAAAAATGTATGCCGACCCGGGGACGCTCGATGCGGCCGCATGTCTTATTATTAATTGCACATTGATGACCGGTTATAAAAATTAAAAAATCTGTCAATAATTCATATATAAAATGTAAATACTTATTTAAACAGTATTTATAATAAAAATTAATATATTACAATTGAGCCGGAAATTATTTATGCAACTATAAACAGCCGGTAAAAAAGGTAATAAAGGATATAAAATTATACTAAGCGTATGAATAAAATCCTTCCAAAATATAAATAATAACCATACAGACTAACAATATGGAGGTAATACTACATGAAAGCAACTGGTATTGTAAGGAGAATTGATGACCTTGGCAGAGTTGTTATACCAAAAGAGATAAGAAGAACATTGAAGATAAGGGAAGGCGATCCTTTAGAGATATTTACTGATAAAGACGGAGAAGTTATTCTCAAGAAATACTCTCCGATAGGTGAACTGGGTGATTTTGCAGTACAATATGCCGAATCCTTGCACAACGCTTCGGGTCATATTACTTGTATAGCCGACCGAGATAGCATTATTGCGGTATCAGGTGATAATAGGAAAGAATATTTTTCAAAACCTTTAAGTGATGAATTGGAACGTATTATACAAGATAAACAATCGGTCATAGTATCATCTAAAGACGAAAAACCGGTAAGCATCGTATCGGGTGAAAGCAGTTCAAAACGTTATTCTTCACAGGTGGTTGTGCCTATAGTTGCAGAGGGAGATCCGATTGGTGCGGTTATATTACTGTCTACTGAACCTGACTCCCGTATGGGTGAAGTTGAGTCTAAATTGGCACAATCGGCTTCAAGCTTCTTAGGCAAGCAAATGGAGCAATAAACGGACCGAAAAATTTTGAATGCATATTAGTAGTAAAAATTTGGTCTGATGCTTATAGGTAAAATGCTTATATGACATACAAGTATTGAAAAAAGACAATTCTAACGAGTTGTCTTTTTTATATATGTTTTTTTAGGTACTATTATTGATTTTATTGCATAATGAATTATTATAGCGGAATCAGTATATAAAAAAGCCGTTTGATATATCAAACGGCTTAAGGCAGTATTATTTAAATACTATTTACCAAGACTATTAAAATATTGATAGGTTTTAACTTCATCACTATTCCAAATTTCAACCCATCTATCCAAGCCGGCTGCATAGATTTGTTCTATGTATTGTTCCCATTCGGAATCAATATTAGCTACTTGGCCTGCCCATATCTTTTTAGTAAAATCATTGCGGACAGTGTTTATCTGTGTTTGGGTATCATTTCTCAAAGTTTTAAATTCTTCAAATAATTCAGGTGTCATAGTAAATGAGGAATAAAATTTGTCAGGTCTAATCCACAGTTTATCACTGTAGTATCCTTCGTCATTATATTTATTCCAAAAATCTATGAATTGTATAGTAAATGCGTCAAAACTGAAATATACTTTGTTATCACTTACAAAGTTTAGATTTCCAAAATGACCGAACGCTGTTGTACCTTTACCTGCGTATTTAGCCGGTATCTTTGTAGCATCGGACATTATTATAGGACTGTTGAAAGGTTCTCCGGCCCATTTGTAATGAACGCCTTCAATACCCCATTTATATCTTAACCAATCGTCACCAAAATAGGAATATTCTATAATTTGGAATATTCTTGCCAGTTTTTCATCGGAGCAATTGATGCCGATAGGGTATGTATATGATTCACTCCAGTTAAATGTCCAATAAGGTCTGTATTTACCGTTTTCTCCTGCAACCGGTGTCACTACAAAAGTAGCTTGAGGGTCTGCCGCCAGTATAGATGCAGGTGGCCATTCGTTTACATCGGCGTTATAACCTAAAACTCTAGGTCCGCTTAACGCATTCATGTAACCGGTTTTTCCTGTAGCCCATATAGCTTTTAATTCTTTATCATATGAAACTTCACCCGGTACCCATCTCATATATCCTTTGTCCAACATTTCCAAAAGATATTTATGTACTTCCTTATATGGTGTATAAGCGTAAAAGGGAACATAGTCTCCGGTTACAGGATCTTTATAGAAATGGTCTCCGTTTATGTCGTAACCGAACATACAGTAGGAAATATAACCGTCATACCATGTATTGGAAAAGCCTGAACCGTATGTATCATCAACACCGTTTCCATCCGGATCATCTTCTGTAAAAGCTCTTAGAATTTCTTTTACGTCATCGATTGAAAATCTTGTAGACGAATAGAACAGTTTGTTATCCCATTCATCGTTTGCAATACTGTCCATTGGTGTTAAATTATCCAAACGGAAGCCTAAATCCTCTAACCAATCCAATCTCCATATGGGAACATGACCTGTGTGCGTCGCCATACAGGTAAAGGATGTCAAACCGTAAAATTCATCTTCTTTATCTTCTACACGGTTGTGTTGTAGACCGATAGGATCTTCCATTAGTCTTTTGTAATAACTGGGATAATATTGTTTAATAAGGTTTAGTGGAACTGTTCTGCCCAAACCTTGTTCATACAGATACCTACCCGTTGTATAATAAAAACCGTAATCGGGTACGTCTCCTGCTGCAAGCATCATTTTTACTTGATCCATATTATTGGAATCAATTTGTACATTCCATAATTTCAGATCAACATTAAATTTCTCTTCCAACTCCAGCTCATCCCATCTTCCCTCTTCATATAAGTGAGATGAGTAAATACCTGTCAACCAATTAATTTCCATTTTTTCAGCAAACGGATTTACAATTTGTGTTTCCGTTGCTTTTGTGGTAGTTTCCGCTTTCGCTGTTGTCGTAGCTTTAGTTGTCTGGGCGGCGGCGGTTGTAGTTGTTACATCAGTGTTCCCGGGTTCTTGTTCGGTTTGAGATGCACACGCGACGAAACTAAACAAGAAAGCAAACGTTAATACTATCGCTATTGCTTTTTTTATCATACTTTTACCCCTCCGTTTTTAATATACTGCCTATATACTATATTACCATATAATACTTAAATGTAAACATTTAATCCAAATAATATTGGTTTACAATATGACAAACAACCAATCCTTAATGCATAATCGATATTTATTAAAATGAGACCGGCTGTATCTCAACCATACTATAAAATCATAAGTTATTGATTACTTTATCAGTAGTCTGATAGATATTTTGATTGTTTTCTCGTTTAATTAAGGCTCGGTTAACAAATAATTATACTCATATCCCGTATTGTAAACAACTCTTTTTACCGGTATAATTCATTGGCGAATGTTTATAAACGGGGATTAAAATATGAAAGTTAACAAGTTATCACAACATAAAGCCTTAATTTTATCACTTTTAACACTTTCCTTTCCGGCAATCATAGAAATGTCACTTAATTCTTTGGTGGGTGTAGCCGATACCATGATGATAAGTCATATGGTAGGAGTTGATGCTTTAGCGGCGACAGGATTTGTAAACCAGATTATTTTTATGATTATATTTATTTTTTCATCGTTTAATGCAGGTGCAACTGCGGTTATCGCTCGAAGTTATGGTGAAAAAGATTATAAAAAGTTGAATGAAGCGGTCGGACAAAATACATCACTTAACATTTTAATTGGAGCTTTTATAACTTTTCTTATTATTATATTTTCCAATCAATTAACCGGGATATTTGATACTACTTTGGAAGTGAGAAGGAATATGATGTTATACTATAATATTATAGTATATGGTACACCGTTTATGTTTTTATCGTTTTCTTCCGCAGCGGCGCTAAGAGGAGCCGGAAATACAATGACTCCTATGATTGTAACCGGTATAGTCAATGTAATTAATATAATTTTAAATTATGTGCTGATCTCCGGAGTAGGACCTTTTCCACAACTAGGAATAGAAGGTGCGGCTTATGCCACTGTTATCTCAAGGTTTATAGGAATGCTTTTATATGTATACTTTTTATTTTTTAATAGAAAAGGAATTGTAAAATTAAGATTACATAATATGAAATTTAATAAAAGCATTTTAAAAGTTTTATGGAGAATAAGTTTACCCGGTGCCGTCGAACAAACATTAATGCAGATATCGTTTACGGTAATTACGGTTATTGTATCTGTATTAGATACGTTCTCAGAGGCGTCATTTCGTATTTTATTACAAGTGGAGCAATTATCGTTTTTACCTGCCATAGGATTTTCAATAGCGGCGGCTACACTAACCGGAAAAGCATTAGGCGAGGATAATAAAAAGAAAGCGTACCGGACAGGTTACTTTTCCTTTGCCATAGCAGGTATATGGGGACTTGTATCAACAGTCGCCATTATCATATTCGGTAAATTTATTGTGGGCATGTTTACGACAGAGGTACCTGTGCAAGATAGATCGTTACCGGTACTTTTATTTGTAGCTTTAAATCAAATACCTCTTTGTTTAATCGTAACAATATCCGGTGCATTAAGAGGTGCCGGTGACACACGTAAAGTAATGTTATTTTCAATTGCACGGACATGGTTTGTGTATGTACCCTTCGTTTATTTGATGATTAATCACTTTAATTTAGGCTTAAAAGCCGTATGGGTGGGTGAAAGTATCTCAGTGGCACTTTTCTTCATTATACAAATCATCTATTACAACAGAGGTAAATGGAGTGATATAAAGTTAAGTGTGTAAAAGGTATCGTAAATTTAATTAATATTAATTAAGATTCGATATATTTGATTTTTGATTATGATATATTTATAACCGGTTAGTTTATTATTAACAAGAAATTTAAATTAACGCTAATTATTATAATAAAAAAATAAATATGGTAAAATTATATTGATCTTTAATGTGAGGTGTTAAATATGAAAAAAGAGTTGAAGAAGAGGTTGTTTTTGAGTACTGATATAACAAAGTACATACGATATTATCTTCTATTAATATTGGTTATATCTATGACAGTGTTACTGAGTTCTTGTTTGCCGGGAGACGGTACAAAAAGCGAAGGTAATCCGGCAAACTTCCTATCGGGAATTTGGCATGGATGGATTGCGCCTGTTTCGCTTATAGTAGGATTGTTTAATAAGAATATTAGAGTGTATGAAGTTATAAATACAGGATGGTGGTATGACTTAGGATTTTACTGTGCAATCATATCAGGCTTTGGAGGCATTTCATTGTCAAGAAAAAAACGTGACAGTAACAAATAGAAAAATAAAAAGGTTAAATGATCTTGCTGTAAAAACTTTTATTGCAATGAATATTAATTTCATCAAAAGTAACAAATAAAGGTACATTATATTATAATGCATCTTTATTTGTTAAATAGGTATTACTATACCTATATTGTTTGTATGTATTATAGCTTTCAATCTTTTTGAAAAAGTAAAAAAAAAGATCTAAAAAGTTCAAAAAGACTAAATAAGTTTTATAAAAAATCATAAAATTATGCTTGACTTAGAAAATTATCTGTGTTAGTATGAGCAAGTCGCCTAAATGAGCGGCATGAAACTTGAAAAATGAACAGTGTATTGAACCCGTCAAAATACTTTCG
>CAZJOD010000096.1:0-15083 GCA_964547525.1 uncultured Clostridiaceae bacterium | reverse complement strand
AGACTACTGAATTAAAAAAAAGGTGTGTTGCATTAGATAGAGATAATCCAATATTTTTATCAGACCTTGCATGTTTATTTTACCAAAATGTAATCGAGCTAACGCAAAAAGGAGGTAGAAGGGACGGAAATGTATTACTTGAGATGGATGAAGCTATTAAGTATTTTAATGAATCACTTAAACTTAATCCGTCAAGAACAATTGATTTTTTTAGAAAAGGTTATCTCCTTGCAGTAAAATTACCTGATATTTTATCTTCCGGTAGTAAATATTCCATGGAGTATGTAGATAAAGTTAATAAAGTAAACGAAGGAATAGAAAGTTTAGAAAAGGTTGTCAAATTATGTGTTGAACCGGAGACGGATAAAGAAGGTAAAAAAAAGTATTCAGATGATTTTAAATTTATTTATTTCAAAGCGCTTCTTTTTCTGGGCAAAGCATATGAAGAATTAATAATAAACGATTGGAATGAAATAGAATATGTTTTAGGTCTTTACAATGATAAATCATTTTATTTGAATTCCTCGGATGTTAACCTTATAGAGAGTTCTATAAAATATTATAACGAATACATATTAGTATCAAAAAATAGTAACAAGGTCGGTTTGATTGAAGATAAAGAGACATTACTGTATGGTTTGGGTAAAGCTTATATTAAGTTATATAGAATACGTTTGGGTACGGATCTTATAAAAGAGTCTGATGAAGCTTTGAATAATGCAGAAAAGTGTTTTATTGAAATATTAAATGAAAAAGATTCCGGAATGAACAAAAAAAAGAATGTAGCTCATATTGCCGAACGACTGGCAAAAGTATATATCATACAAGGTAGATATGATGATGCGTTAAATGTATTAAACCGACATATGAATAATAAATATGATTTAGCCGCATATATAGTTAACACTCGCTCTTTAGCTTATATAATGAATAATAATAATGATGACGCCATATCCTTACTGGAGCCGATCTGTAAAGATAAAAATAATAAATCAATTACAACATCGGTGTTTTTATTGGCTGTTGCATATCTTGGTAAAAAAGATACGACGGCGGCCGGAGTATTGTTAAAAAAGGCTGTAAGAAAAGAAGATCGAATAAAAGCAAAGGAAGTTTTATACTTAGGCTTAGCTGAAACCGAACGCAGATCCGGTAATGTTAAAGACGCTTTTGTTTATTACAAAAAAGTTGAAAAATCGCTTTTGTTCGGACATTATATCAAGTTAAGACTTCGGGAATTAAACGGAGGTATTAATTGATATACACACAGTTTTTAAGGAATATATTGTATAACCTAAAAACACTATGTATAATTATAATACATTTCAATTTTATCAAATAAGGTTAATGATAAAATGGGGAGGGCGCTTAGATGTCAAAGTATATTAAAGTGAGTTCATTGTCTATGAAAAACGGAGTTAATTATACAGGAAACCTAAACAATGATTTATCTTCTGAAGTAGAAAGAATGATTGACAGTTGGGATAGACTGTTAAGACATGTATTACCCGAAAAACCGGATGTTGTAGTTTTACCGGAAGCGTGTGACAGATATCATAATTATCCTTTAAATCGCAGGCTTGAGTATTATGATATTAGGGGAGACAAAGTAAGAGATTTTTTTATGGAGAAAGCAAAAGAAAACTCATGCTATATCGCTTACTCGGCTGCTAGAAAAATAAAAGATGGGACTTATAAAAACACAACACAAATTATTGACAGAACCGGTAATGTTACCGGAATGTATAATAAAAATTATCCTACTATTTCCGAAACAGAAGATGGTAAAATATTGCCGGGTAATGACGCAGATGTGATACAGTGTGATTTTGGAAAGGTTGCCTGCGGGATATGCTTTGACTTGAATTTCGATCCTCTTTGGTTTAAGTATAAAGCTCAAAAACCAGATATTATACTATTTTCATCGGCATATCACGGGGGGTTGATGCAAAATTATCGCGCCTATCAACTTCGTTCATTTTTTGTCGGTTCCATCATGAATTTGGAAAATACAATAATAAGTCCGGTGGGTGAGGTTTTGGCAAAGTCCACGAATTATTTCGGTTACGTAACACATGATGTTAATATGGATTTTAAAGTTGTTCATTTGGATTTTAATTGGGGTAAAATTGAAAAAGCCTTATATAAATACGGCGGTAAAATAAAGATGTATGATCCCGGATATTTGGGATCGGTATTATTAACAAGCGAAACAAAGGAGTTTACAATCGATGATATTATCGATGAATACAAAATCGAATTATTGGATGATTATTTCGAAAGATGTATGGTGTTTCGAGATAAAAAAATTGATAATTAATATAAAAGACTCTGATTGCAATAAATTTTTTCAGAAAAATAACTTCTAATTTAATATATAATTCTATAAAAATTTATTTTATTGCAGTGAAATCTTATATATGTTTTATATATAAGATTTTATTATCATGTTTCATATTAAGTGATATAAGGACTTTTTTTGTCATATTAATATCTTAAGTGTAATACTTAAAAATCGTCATATGTTTTAAGATTTGGCAGAATGTCTTTTTACGGTTAACACTTTTATGAAATCAGTCTTATAGCGTAATTGTACTGTAAGGCGAAAGGCAGGTTTATAATATGTATTTATTAGTAAAGTTTTTTAATCCTAACAGCTTAAAATTAGGTTATGCTGCAATAGGAGGAAAATATTACGACGAAGTTGTAAAAATTTTCCCTGAGATTTTATCATTAGACCATGTTACATTGACTTTAGCAATCGGTGTTTGTGCCAAAAAAGGTGATGGGAATATACCTGCATGCATCTTGAGAATAAAATCTTTCAAACGTTTTGTACGCGGATTAAAAATATATTATGACATTCAGGAATCATTGGATAATACATCAGACCAAGTTATCAAATTAGCCCATAGAAGACTGGTTGGTGATGAAAAGCTTCAAAGTGATTCACAACTGCCACTGTGGTGTGTTTTTGATGATATACAAATCAATGCGATTGTAAGCTTAAAAAATAAAAACGAAATAAAAACAAAAAATCTACAAAAAGAACAATTTAAAAGTATTAAAGAACAATTAAAATTTTTGAAAGAAAACGAAGAATGGTTTAAGATATATAATATGTTTAAACCTATAGATAAAGTCTCGGTAACAAACCCGGGAATATGGAATGATCCGATCTATTTGAGGTATATTGGAAATGCCTGTGTGAAGTTAAGCGAAATAGAAGAAATTAAGGAACAAATCAAACACAATTCGGCACAAAGAAATGATTTTCTTTTACAAAAGAAGAAATTACGTTATGAAGCGGAACTTCTTATGAAAAGGTGCCTTGAATTAGATCCCGAAAATGTAAAATACCAATCGGATATAGCCGATTTACATTACCGCAATGTAATAGAGTTAATATCAAAAAACAATATAAGAGATAAAGATCCGGTTTATGAGCTTGAAGAGACTATAAAATATTTGAATATGGCTTTAAAACCGGATACTAATCGAGTTGAAGATTTATATAAGAAGGGATATTTACTTGCCATAGTATATCCTGAACTCATAAATTATCCTGTTTCTCAGTCAGGAGTAAATAAAGATGAAGTAAAAAGAAAAATTAGTGAGGGAATTAAAGCATTACAGGATGTAACCGAAATTAGGTTAGGTTTGCATCATCGAAATCAAAAGTTTCAAGAATTTAAGAAAGCTCATATAAAAGAGTTTGTAAACTCATTATATTATCTAGGGATAGCATATGATAATATTGTGGTATGTGATTGGAGTATAGTCGATTACTATTTCGGTCTATATAAGCACGGAGAGTGTTGTATCGAGGAAGATGATATGGACAACGAGGAAAATTCACTAAAGTATTTCGTTGAATGCTGGAACATAGAATCTGAAACAACATGTATACCGGGGGTCGAACTTCATACTTGTATAGGAAATGATTGGATAATTAACGGTGTTAACAAATTATATAATTTAGGCAAAGCTAACATGAAGCTTTCTTTAATTTATACAAGTAGCGGTATGTCAGGTGAAGCAAAAAAATGCTTAAAAGATGCTGAAAAATTTTTGACAGAAGCCTTAAAGGCCGAGTGGATACCGGAAAATGAAACGATGACAAGAGACCATATAGCGGAACGACTGGCTTGTGTACTTATTATACAAGGGCTATACGAGAGTGCTCTAGCTGTAATTGAACGATTTTGCGGCAAGAAAAGAATACGCGGGTATATCGCCAACACTTATTGTTTAGCTCTTTTATTGGCCGGTAGAGTAGAAGAAGCCGTATATATTTTAGATCGCACAATAAGAGATATATCAAATAAGCATATTTTAACTGCTATCTTTTTAATAAGTATGGCATATATGGAGAAAGGTGATCTTTTTATCGCTCGAAATTATCTTGAAAAGGCGCTGAAGAGTAAACAATGTAAATCGAGTACATCAAGAGACATATTGTTCCTTGGCATTGCATCCATTGAAATGAAATCCGGGAAGCCAAAAGCTGCCGTATTATATTATAAGAAAGTGTTAAATTCTAATAAATATAGTTTTTATGCTGAAAATAGGTTGCAGGAAATAAAACGTAAAAAGTGAATGTATTATATTACTGCAAAAACTCGTAATCAAAACTATAATTTTATAAGCGGTAACAAGAGATATTGTTTACATTCAAATTTTTAATTGTAATTTTACTGTTTGTACTGTATTATTTTTATATATAATTTACTGCAATCACTCAATCACTCAATCACTGTAAACCGGAGTGTACCGGTTACTGAAAATACCTATACCAATCGTTTATGCAGTAGAATCATATATAAATATTTCTTATTGTAATGAAAGGTGTTATGAATGGAGTTAATTGATATTCTGCCTATTGTTATGCCGGGAATTTTAATACAGTTGTTTATACAGGCATTCTATATCAAACATTGCTGGGAAAATCCTACACTTACTCAAAGGCAAAAGGCTTATTTTATAATTGCAATAGCAATATTTAATATTATGGCGGCGGCTGTGTATCTTTTTATGTCCGGAAAGAAGAATGAAAGCGATTATAAAAAATATAAAGGCGTAGAAATGGACAGTCATATCAGACAAGGCATTTTTGTTTCTTTATTAAGTGCATTCGAGATATTTACATTAGGTATAATATCAGAAAATTTAAATAACGACCGGTATCCTTATATAATCGGGTTGTTGTCCGTTTGTTTTATCATAATGATTATAAACGGATTAATAATAAAAAGAAAGCATGGTTTTATATATTTTCTACTACCGGCTTTACAGCTTCTACTTATTATACCTGTAGAATATTTAATTGACTCGCGTGGTGCTCCTTTGACCATTTTAGTGGTGGTAGCGGTAATAATTAACGGTTTTCCACTGCAGTACGCTAAAAAGTATTCAATTGCGGCTTTTATATTATATATAATGGTAATATTTGCAAAAGCCAATAGAGTGTTTGATAAAATTGACGCTGACGAAGTAATAAGCTATATATATATTAACTTACTAGTGTTTATGCTAGTGTTTGCCACATTCTATACAATGAAAAAACAATTTACAGCTAATAAGATGTTGGAAGAAGCATTTAATAAGTTAAAAAAACAATCGTTACAGCTGGAAGAAATGGGGGCTATCGAAGAACGTAATCGTATAACAGGAGAAATTCACGATACGGTAGGACATACATTAACGAGTGCCTTAATACTCATTGAAGCAAGTGTAACACTGATGAATGAAAATAAAAACTCTGCGGGTGAGAAATTGTTATTAGCTAAACAGCAGGTGAAAAAAGGTTTGGATGATATACGTAATTCTGTTAGGACCATTCAAGCAGGTGGTGAAAAAGAATTTTTATCCGAGCTTAAAAGTTTGTTATCGGAAATTAGAACAAATACAAATTTGATTATTACAGACATTACGGAGCTTAAGTCCGAATTGCTTCCTATACAACAAACTGTTTTACTTCGGTCGATAAAAGAATGTGCCACAAACAGTTTAAAACATGGAAAGAGTACTGAAGTCGATTTATTGATACAAGAATATAAAGGTACGGTAAGGTTAACCTTTAGCGACAACGGTGAAGGTGCGGAAGATGTTATATACGGATTCGGTCTGTCCGGCATGAAGAATCGTGTTCAAAGTATCGGCGGTACGATGACGGTTAATACAACTAAAGGTGAAGGTTTTACAGTCGCCATAACAATACCTGTCGGTATACAAAAAGAAGGAGTTAATGTATGAGAATGATAAAAGTGTTACTTACTGACGATCAAACCATTATCCGCGAAGGTTTACATGCACTTTTGGTAACACATCCTGATATAAACGTGGTAGGAGAAGCATGTAATGGAAAAGAAGCTTATGAAAAAACAAAATCACTAAGGCCGGACATCATTTTAATGGATATACGAATGCCTGAGATGGACGGTGTAGAGGCTACCAGGTTAATTAAAAAAGATTTCCATGAGACAAATGTAATTGTTTTAACTACATTTGACGATGATGAATATATAATAAAAGCAATGTCGTACGGAGCATCAGGATATCTGCTGAAGGATATTGCAGGTCAAAAACTTGTTGAAGCTATCAGAGACGCTTTATCCGGAAATATAATTTTACCGGGACGGGTTGCGGCGAAGATAACAGCAAAGCTTAACCAAAACTCGCCTTCTGATGTTAAACCTGAAGACTTCACCGAAAGGGAAATAGAAATAATACGTTTGATAATGCAAGGTAAGAGTAATAAAGATATTGCACAATCACTTTACTTATCAATTGGCACTGTAAAAAATTATATAAGTCAAATATATATGAAAGCCGATGTGAATGATCGGGCAAATGCAGTGTTATTTTTTAAAAAGCTAGGATTTTAAAGTAGTTTATTAACCTCTACCGTAAGTTAAATTATAAAAAATCTTTATAATTTAAATAACCTGACCGGTATAATGACTCCGGTAACTTATCATATGACCTAAAAATGTTTACAATTAGGCTATATTGAACAAGGAGGTGTCATATATGAGGGACTTAAAACTGACAACAGATTTAATTTTAATGGTATTACCTTTACTGGTAATACAGTTTGGATTGGCTATATTTTGTGTGGTAAAAATTTTCAAGGAAGGTGTTCAAAATTTAAACAAATGGATCTGGATGGTTATTTGTCTATTTTGTAATCTGATAGGTCCGGTCATTTTCCTTATTATTGGTCGTAAAAGCACAATTGATGAAAAAGATGTAAGAAATTAATAAAATCAGATAAAAAAGCAGTTTTGTGTGATATTATTAAATAAAATTCGGGAAGGTGAACCATATGAACGGTAAATACATAATTGAATCGGTAGAAAACAAGATTAAAGAGATACTTTCTTCCATGTCTGTTGAAGAAAAGGTGTGGCAGATGGGTATGGTACAAAGCTCCTCATTTAAAAACGAGGAAGGAAATTTTTCCATGGATAAGGTGGAAAAAGTTTTTAACGGATACAGTTTAGGCGGATTTCAGGATTTAAGGTTCGATCCCGAACAAAATATTAAAAATATAAAACTTATACAAGATTTTATAAAAGAAAGCACCAAGCCGGGTATACCCGCATTGGTTATAGGTGAAACACTTCACGGTTATCTAGGTCCCCAAGCTACCATATTCCCTCAAGCAATAGGTTTGGGTTGTACATGGAATACCGAGCTTATCAAAGCTATCGCCGAAGTGTCGGCAAAAGAAGCTCGCTCTGTAGGTACTACATTCGCTAACGCACCTGATTTGGATTTATCCAGAGACCCAAGATGGGGCCGTGTTGAAGAAGCATATGGAGAAGACCCGTATCTTGTGGCGAAAATGGGATTAAATGCTATAAAAGGTTATCAAGGCGATAACAACAGATTAAAAGATGAGATGGTTGTTGCAGCTATCAAACATTATGTGGCTCATTCCTCACCTGAAGGAGGTGTAAATATATCACCCGTCAACGCCGGAGAACGACAATTAAGAGAATTATACTTAAAGCCGTTCTCTGTGGCGATAAAAGAAGGAGGAGCGTTGGCAGTCATGCCTGCATATAGCGAATTGGACGGTATACCGGTTCATTCTTCCAAATTTTTATTAACAGATATCTTACGTAACGAATTAGGATTTGAGGGAATGACTATAGCTGATTACGGTGCAATAGATATGTTGTTTAGTACGCATAAAATCGCAGAGAATAAACAACAAGCGGGTGAATTGGCAATAGAAGCGGGAATGGATTTTGAAGCTGGTAGCATAAGCTGTTTTGGGGCAAGGTTGATAGAGTCGGTAAAAAAAGGTGTTATTTCAATAGACACTATAGACAAGGCAGTAACACGAATACTACGTGTTAAGTTTATAGCCGGAGTAATGGATAATCCGTATGGAAATTTAAGTAAAGCACAGAAGTATTATAATTCTGCCGAACATAAAAAGCTTGCACTTGAAGCTGCAAGGGAATCGATTGTTTTGTTGAAAAACAAAGATAATATTCTGCCTTTAAGCAAAAAAATAAAGTCTGTAGCGATTATAGGACCGAATGCCGACAGGGGAGAATTGGGTGATTACAGCTTGCCTAATAATGATGTTGTAACTCCTATTCAAGGAATAAAGAGAAAGCTTCCGGACACATGCATTATTAATTACGCCAAAGGCTGTGGATTATGGGAGCTCGATTCAAGCGGTTTTTTAGAAGCTGTTAATGCCGCAAAAAATTCCGATGTAGCAATTGTAGCTGTTGGAGAGACTAGTATCAAAGCATATGGAATGGGTTGGGGAAAACAAACAGATGATGTGATCCTTTGTGGAGAAGGATATGATAGGTCCGATCTTTCTCTTCCCGGATTGCAGCAAAAGCTTGTTGAAGAAATTGTTAAAACAGGAACTCCTGTTATTGTTCTACTTATAAACGGACGACCCGCTACTCTCGGTTGGATTAATGAAAATTGCAATGCCATATTAGAAGCTTGGTATCCGGGTCAAGAAGGAGGGAGTGCAATAGCCGATATTATATTTGGAGATGTTAATCCTTCAGGTAAACTTACAATATCATTTCCTAAAGAAACAGGACAAATACCGGTTTACTATAATTATAAACCTTCGGCCAGAGGTTACTATAAAACACCGGGAACACCGCAGAAACCGGGAAGAGATTATATATTCTTAGATACCGAACCATTATTTGAATTCGGCTATGGTTTAAGCTACACAAGGTTCGAATATACCGATCTACAAATACTTAATGAAACAATTAATAAGAATGAAAATATTATGGTAAGTGTAAAAGTAAAAAATACCGGAGATATGGAAGGGAAGGAATCGGTACAGCTATATGTGAACGATGTTGTAAGTAGTGTCACAACACCTGTAAAAGAACTTAAAGGATTTCATAAAATAAATTTAAAACCCGGTGAAGAAAGAAAGGTAGTATTCGAAATACCTCAATCCGATTTGAGTATAATTGATAGGAATATGAAAGAAGTTGTAGAACCGGGTGAATTTGAGGTTATGGTAGGAGGATTAAAAACAATTTTTAAAATATGTCCGTAATATATTAATATAGCTTTTATATATACAATTATTCTATAAAATATTAAACTATAAAAACCGATAATTATGGTAGGGTATAATTACTAAGTAATTGGTTGGAATAAGAGAAAAGGAGCGGATTAATTTTATGGATAACGCGGTTGTGCTGTATTTTGATAAAGACAGTGAAAATCGATTATTAAATATTATGAAGAATATAATTAATCAAGGTGTAAACAGTTATATGACAGACGTCGGTATAAGACCTCATATAACTTTGGCGGCATGGTTTAATGAAAAAGACAGAGAGTATACAAATGAAATAGAGGAGTTTACTTTACAGGTCAAGGGAATAAAGGTATTGTTCAGCAGTATAGGAGTTTTTCCCTCGGCAAAAAGCGTTGTTTATCTGTCACCTGTGAAAGATGACAACCTAATGGGAATTCATCAAAAATTTTATAAACATATGGAAGGAAAGATTGATAAATATATCGATTATTACACTCCTAATCATTGGGTTCCTCATTGCACTTTAGCAACTAAGTTGAGTAATTCGGAAGTTCTTACTACAATAAGCTCTTTATTAGATAAAAATTTTCCTTTGGAAGCCGTTATTTCACAGGTGGGATTGATAAAATGCAATCCGGTAGAAGAAATACTGTCCTGTGATATAAAATTATTGCGTGAAATTGACGGGTTAAACATATGATTACTGTAATAAATCTTTTTATAGTGAAATATACATAATTTTTTCATGTAAACTGTTGAAGGGATTATAAAAGTGCAATATAAATTCAGTGAAAAGTTTAATTATGAGGATTTTTCTAGTGGCAGATTTTTATACCACATGCCGGGTGGTACAAACTTTCCGGTCAGGTTGGCATATGAAATTTTTAAACGATGCTTAAGCCATATTGAGAATAAAGATAATGTTTGTATATACGATCCATGCTGCGGTGAAGGATATTTGTTAACCGTACTGGGTTTTTTGAATATGCATTTAATTAAGTATATAGTCGGTTCGGACATTAACCAAAAAGCTGTTGAAACAGCCGTAAAAAATATTAATTTGCTTAGTATAGAAGGCATATTGGCAAGGATTAATGAACTGAAGACCTTACATGAAAAGTATGGCAAGAATTCTCATTTAGAAGCGTTAGAGACCGGAAAGCGATTATTAAGTCTAGTTTTGAAAGAGTCGGTACCCATTGACTGTAGCATGTTTTATACAAATATACTAGATAAAAACGCCTTAAGCGGGAGGAATTTTAAAGCGGATATTGTTATAACTGATATACCGTACGGAAATATGACTAAATGGGAAGATGATAACGAACATGCCGTTGATATTTTATTAAATAACATAAGACCTGTATTAAAGAAAGATTCGGTAGTTGCCATATGTTCGGATAAAAAGCAGAAATTCAACGGACAAGGTTATTTCAGATTGGAAAAGCAACAGATAGGAAAAAGGAAATTCGAAATTTTTAAAAACGTATTTGAGTAGATACCGTTTTTATAATAAAACTTAAAAAGTTTATGATTACATATTACAAGATATATTATTTGTGTTATTATATGTTTAAATAATATACACTTATCTGATTTGTATGCAGGAGAAGGGATTATGATGTTAATTTCATTTATAACATTAAATATCATTATACCGATATTAAAATCTTTTCGCATGCCTATTGTTTTTATAAACAAAGCGGAAACTGTGTCGTTTTTACTAGAAACACCTGCCATATACAAATATACAGTTTTTATTACGGCCATGTGTATTTATTTTTCTGTATTTTCTTTGATGGCGATTATATCAAACCATGCAATGCAAAATTTAGATATAATATTTATCTTATGTGGAATTATTAATATACGATTACACAAATTAAAAGTTTCAGATTGTACTTCCTTAATTTAAACGTTTTTATACATTAAGGAGGTATTTTTATGCACAAAAACAACCGAAATATAATCGGAAATGAAAAATTATATAAGAAAATCCCACTAGCCTATATGGAAATTTTAGGATATATAAACAAAACGGATTATAGCAGATTAAGTGATAGTGAACTCAAGGATATGTCATCAGTTCTAAAAACAAAAGCGATAAATGGTTGTAATCTAGGTGACATCATTGTACCGGCTTTCTCTCTTGCACGTGAAGCATCTAAAAGGGTGCTTGGTATGAAACATTTTGATGTACAGGTATTATCAGGTATAGCTCTTCATGAAGGATTGATAGTGGATATGAAGACGGGCGAAGGTAAAACCCTTGCAGCCGTACTGCCCGCTTACCTAAATGGGTTATCAGGTAAGGGAGTTCATATTTTGACTTTTAATGATTATCTTGCTCAAAGAGATGCGAAATGGATGGGGCCCGTATATGAATTTCTAGGGTTGACAACAGGGTATATAAAACAAGGGATGGAGATGTCTTTAAAGAAAGATGCGTACCTTTGTGATATTATGTATGCGACGGCAAAAGAAGTTGGATTTGATTATTTAAGATCTTTTCTGGCAATGGAAAAAGACGATTTAATACAAAGACCTTTTAATTACGCTATAATAGATGAAGCTGACTCAATATTGATAGATGAGGCTAGAATTCCTATGGTTATAGCGGGGGATATACCGGTATGTGATATGGGGGAAGACCGGATCGCTAAGGTTATATATGAATTAATACCAAATGTTCATTATGAAATTGATGAATATGCAATGAATGTAATGTTAACTGAAAAAGGAATAGACTATGTAGAAGATAGATTGAGGTGCGGTAATTTGTATGAGGAGATTAATTTTAATCTCCTCATAGGAGTAAACAATGCTTTGCACGCTAAGGTTCTTCTTAAAAAAGATATTGATTATATCGTCAGAGATAAAAAAATTGAGCTTGTGGATGAGTTTACCGGAAGGATCTCTGACAACAGAAAATGGCCCGATGGTTTGCAAGCAGCATTAGAAGCTAAAGAAGGTATCGTAAACAGAGAAAACGGTCAAATATTATATTCAGTTACTACACAAAATTTTTTGAGAAATTATACGCGTATAAGTGGTATGTCAGGAACCGCAATTTCGTCTGAAAATCAGTTTTTTGATTTTTACGGATTAAATTGTTTAGAAATACCGACAAATAAACCCTGTATAAGGAAGGATATGCCGGATTTAGTTTTTACACACAAACAAGCAAAGATTAAAGCGGTAATTAAAGAAATAATAGAAGTGCACAAAACCGGTAGACCTATTTTAATCGGTACCGTAAGTGTTAAGGAATCGGAAAACTTGGCATCGGAACTAATAAAAAAGGGAATAAAATGTAGTGTTCTAAATGCTAAAAATGACGAGTTTGAAGCCGGGATCATAGCTAAAGCCGGTCTTTTATATTCGGTTACAGTATCTACTAATATGGCGGGGAGAGGAACCGATATTAAGTTAGGTGGTGAGGATGAGATTAATAGAAGTAAAATTATGGAGTTGGGTGGACTTTATGTAATAGTTACAAACAAGCATGAAAGCATTAGAATCGACGAGCAATTAAAAGGTCGTGCAGGAAGGCAGGGTGACCCGGGTTGCAGCCGTTTTTTTATCAGTTTGGAAGATGATTTGATGAAAAGATACAGACTTAAAGAATTAATTCCCGAAGAGCTTTACCCGAAACATCAAGAAGAACCTTTAAAAAATAAAGTTCTTATCAGGAGGATAAGAAGCGTACAAAAGATAATCGAAGGACAAAATCATGATATAAAAAGAACTCTTTTCAGATATACTACAATACTTGATAAACAAAGAAATGAGATCCACACATTGAGGCAACAAATTCTTATCGGAATGACGCCGGGAGTTTTTCGTGATAAATTACCTTCGATTTACAATAAATATAAAAAAGTGATATCCGAAAGCATATTGGACCGAATTGAAAGAACCGTTTGGTTATTCCACATTAATGAATGTTGGACCCAATACCTTTCATATATATCATATGTAAGAGAAGGTATCCATCTATTCAATATGGCCGGAAAATCACCCCTGGATGAATATCATAAATTGGTAATAAACGCATATTCCACCATAGTACAAGATATTGAAAAAAATGTGCTGGAAACTATAAAAAATGCCAAAATTACACATGAAGGTATTAATCTTCATGAAGAAGGATTAATAGGCCCGTCCTCTACATGGACATACCTTGTAGACGATCGAATAGAGCAGTTGGGAATAGACGGTTTACTTGCAAGTCCGGCTGCCGCGTCGGTGAATTTTCCACTATATTTGATGTTAGCGCTTTACAAATTTTTTACTCGTAAAAAAAATAAATAATCTTTAAGGGGGAGCTTTGAATAAAATGCTCCCCCATTTTTAAAAAGTTATTATAATCATATTATTTAATTTTATAAAATCATCAAATCCTTTTTAAGTGTATTTTTTGTATTACCACCAACAAATATTTCAAATTTACCGGGTTCGACTCTTTCAACCATATTTCGGTCCAATAATTTTAAGCTGTCAAACCCTAATTCAAATTTAACCGTTTTAATTTCTCCGGATTTTAGAAATATCTTTTTGAAATCCTTCAATTGTATATCAGGAGTAACCACACTGCTTATAACATCATTTATAAACAACATGACCGATTCATATCCGTCATAATGCCCGGTATTTAAAACATCTACTGAAACAGTGATTTTATCATCTATTTTTGCTTTTTCAGGAGTGATTTTCATATTTTGATATTCAAACCGTGTGTAACTTAAACCGTCTCCAAAGCAATATAGAGGGTTTGAATCTCCGTCTACATATCTGCGGCGTCCGGCTTCAGGTCGGTCATAATATATGGGTAGTTGACCTATGGATTTTGGAAAAGAAACAGGTAGCTTTCCCGAAGGATTACATTTACCAAAAATGATTTCAGCTATTGCCGTACCTCCTTGATCTCCGGGATACCAGGCTTCTAATACGGCAGGTATGTTATCATTTATCCAATTTATAGTCAACGGTCTTCCGTTTAATAAAACAGCTATCACCGGTGTTCCGGTTTCATATACCCTTCTTATTAACTCTTCTTGTCTTCCTGTCAATTGAAAGTCTGATCTATCACGAGATTCTCCGCTTAAATCCTTAGATTCACCCAAAGCTACAACTGCAATATCAGCTTTTTTTGCAATCTCCACTGCTTTTGACAAGTCATCTTCTACAAAGCTCCAACATAGCCTTGCTGATCTTCCTCCGCCTTTATGTTTTTTATATTCGATTACCAATGAATAATCTTTTTCTTTACTAAAACTATATTTAACTTGAATAGGTAAGTTATGGTTTGTATCCCAAGCGTCTATTAACAATTTATCGTCAATAAACAGTCTGTAACTATCTGTGGTAATAACACCGATAGAAGCTGTTCCCGTTACAGAGGGTTTAAGGAAACCCGACCATCTTACTGCAAATTCATCGTTATTTATGTTAACATCCGGTATCTGCATAATAAAATTGAAATCAACGGTTTGATCAATACGTACCAAATCCGGTTTTTCTGTCATAA
>CAZJOD010000095.1:0-15084 GCA_964547525.1 uncultured Clostridiaceae bacterium | reverse complement strand
AAAGCCAGTTTCGCTCTTTATTTTTTACTTCAAGTGTCGAAAACAGGATTATATAGAATAGTATTGCTTTTTGCAATGAAATTTATAATTTTTCTATAATAATTGGTATAGGAGGATCATTTACACGATTCATGTAATCGAGTTTTAAAACATTAAATTGTTTATAATCAATATCTTGCAAAAATTCCAGTACCTTGTCTCTTTCCTCATAACCGGTTTCTTTACCATGATAAATTATTATAGTAATAATCCCGCCGGTTCTTAATAAGTTCATCGACTTTTGGATCCCCGTAATTGTACTTTGCCATCTTGTAGATGTTTTACGGTCACTCCCCGGCAAATACCCTAAATTAAACATGGCACAGGCTATTTGCCCGTCGACATATTTATCAATATTTTCATGTCCCGCCATTATAAGGCGAACACGATTCGATACACCGGAGCATTCCACTTTTTTTCTTGTGTTTTCAATAGCTTCTTTTTGTATGTCAAAGGCAAACACCGTTCCTGTTTGTCCGGTCAACTCGGCTAAAAAAACCGTATCATATCCGTTTCCACACGTAGCATCTATTAACGTCTCACCTTTACAGGTAATCATTCGAACGATATCTTTTACTATATAGACAGGATTTTTTATTAACATATTGTAAAATAGCTTCATCCGGCATAAAACCGGATGAAGCATTTTCTCCTTCAAATTACAAATTAATAATTTTTCCTGTTTTATAGGATTCATAAGACTTTTCTACAACGTTTTGAACTTGTATTCCGTCTTCTGCCGGTACTTCAACAGGAGCTCCGGTCAATATTGAATTTGAAAACGATTCTATTTCCTTTGTATACATATTTCCGAATTCTACAACAAGTTCCAAAGATTTTACATCCACCCTGTCTTGTTTTGCATCATAAGCTAATGTATCATCCGATAAAACAACATCGGTTTTTCCGCCTTCAACCTGCCCGATGGTACCTTCAGCTAAAATACTTCCTTTGGTTCCGTATATTTCCAAGCGCCCTTTAGCAGCTGCATCGGGTATGTTAAAATAAGCATCTATATATGCGTTTGCTCCGTTTTCCAACTGTACCATTACAGAAGCACTGTCTTCCACTTCATATCCGAAAACTTTTGTATCGGTAAACCCGACAACTTTCTTAGCTTTACTACCTACTATATATTGTATTAAATCGAGACAATGAACACCCATATCCATCATTGAACCACCACCTGAAGAAGCGAATTGCTGTCTCCAGTTGCCGGGCATATCGGGATACCAACAAGTCAGTTGCGCTCTGCAAGAAACTATTTTACCCAATTTACCTTCTAAGACCAGCCTTCTCATTTCCTGATGGTATGCATGGAATCGCATCATTAAACCGGTTGCTATTAAAACATTGTTTTTCTTACATAGTTCAACAAGTTCCTTCCCGTCTTCAACAGATAGCGCTACAGGTTTTTCTACCAAGATATGCTTTCCGGCATTTGCCGCTTTTGTCACTTGTTCTTTATGATAGATGACCGGAGACGATATATACACGGCTTGAACCTCAGGATCGGCTAATATAGCGTCTATAGTGTCATAAGCTTTTTTTGCATTGTACTTTGCACGAATCTTTTCTGCAAAATCCAAATTGACTTCCATAACAGCTTCTAACTCGGCATTATTTGCCAGCATTAAACCCGGTATAGTTCTCCTGTCTGCAATACCTCCGGCTCCGATTACTCCCCATTTTACTTTCATAATATCCTCCATTTACAAAATAATGTTATAGTACATAGACAAATTAATTACACTCGGCTGTTAAAGGACCGGCCAATTCCTCAAGGAAGAACAACTTACCGGGTAATGTGGGCATAAAGGTGGAAGGTATCCACATATCAGGACCGTAGCGTAATGTCATCCATAAAGACATTCCCTGCCATTGCATTCCTCTTCCAAGTGCACCGTCACATCCTCCGATTATTCGATCTGATTTTAAAAATAGTCCGGGTCCCACTGTATTGGCTCTACACGGAACCAACATTGTCGCGGATTTAAAACTGGTAATAGCATTTTGCTCTATTGTTAACGGATGAAGCTTTGCAGCCACCCTGTATGTTTGCTCTTTCCATTGTTCAACCGAATCAAACTCGCCTGCAAATTGCGGCTCCCAAAACGCTATATGACACATCCTTCCTATACCGAATACTGTAATTAATCGAGCACCTTCATTTTTTAATGCAAATATCTTTTCTGGATATGTCGGTAAGTTTTCCTTCGTAGCAAAATTGCGTTGATCCACAGGTACCGTCAGTTCACCTAAAGGTCCGTAAAAAGCTTCTGTCATGGCGTTTTGAAAAGCTCCGGGATTTGTCGGTTCTAACGTGTTACCTTCCGAATCGCTCCATTCGTCCATATTAAACCCGTAAACATGTTTACAATCGATATTCCACTCTTTTAAAAAGTAAACAGCCCATCTGTACATTCCCATAGGTCCTACAGGCAATATCATAGCTAATTTAACATTATCTTTTTTTGCTTTGCTTATCTCGTTAGCGATTTCATGACCCATCATCATATCAAAATCATGTATGTCGGTACATTTTACCGGATGAAAATCCTTGTTCCAAAAGCTTTGACGCTCTAAAATTGTACCGGGATCGTTTGAACAGCAAACATTGATTTTTTCAAAGTCCCATCCTGCAGGATAAAAACCTTCCAACAAAGATCCTTTTACGGTATCGATAAAATTCATGCAAAAACCCTCCCGCTCATTTAATTTTTTAATTAAAACATCTTAAAATATATTAATTTAATTATACAGTGTTTGTATTAATTATTCTACCGGATTTATTAATATTTCCTTCTTAGATTACTTTTTAAGGTAATAAACGTGTTACAGGGATTCTAGGCCATGTAGCACATAGTTTAAAACCTTCCGCAAAAGCAACGCCACATTGTAGTCCTCTGAATTTTGAAACTGTTTTTACAAAATCCAAAAAATCTATGTGATCGTGTTCTTTCATCCATTTTATTTGACTGACATGACAATCAATAGCATTAAGTTTTACATCTATGGTATTAGTTATATCTACATAATCCGTAGGCAAAAAGTTTACACCTGCCAATGTATCCATATAATAGATAGGGACAACCTTCCCCCAAGCATCATGCTCCGTAAACAAATGTGGTACACTGGAAGAAAAGGATGCGTTAAACACAATTTTTCCGGTTTCAATGTGATCGGTCATATAATCGTCGGGACCGTGAGTTATTATAACATCAGGTTTAACATACCTGATTATATCAACTGTTTTCTTAACGGTATCCATGTTGGAGGAATCAACCTCCACATCGTCTACATCCACATTGAAAACTTCCTTGGCACCTAATAAAGCACCACCTTGTTCAGCTTCTATAGTCCGCATTTCCCTTAATTCGTCGGGCATAATAACCGCATGCCCTCTGTTTCCGTTTGCCATGTGGCATGTGAAAACTTCATGGCCTAATGATGCGTATTTTGCCAACGTTCCTCCGCAACCTATTTCTACATCGTCAGGATGACATCCTACAGCCAATATTCTCATACCTTTTTACCGTCTCGAACACATGAAGTTTTGAAACGGCAAAACCTCCTTTCCGGTTTATCATACGTTTATCATATTATAATGGGCAAAGCCCCGTATTTTTTAACAATATTCGTAACGGAGTTGTCACAAATTACAACGCCGGCACGTCCTCTGTAGATTCTTAACAATTTATTTAGTAATTCACTTTGATTGGTTTTGAAAACAAAAGGTTTTTTTATAAACCCTTGCATGCAGTCTAATGACTTTTCCAATTGGATTGGAAACTCACAGTCTATTGCAGTTATTTCGACTATATCACAAGCTTCATCTTGAATATCAAAGGCCAACGACATTAATTCCGGTTGATTGACATATTTAAAAATATCAATATATTCTTTACATGAAATATCTACAACCCTTTTACTAATGCTTTTATAATCGTCAACTACTATAGTATCAGTTAGTGACGATACCTCATTTGTTTCCTTGTAATCTTTTTGAGTTGCTTTTACAAATGAAAGTTTACTTTTTAATGCGGAAATGAATTCAGGTGTCGTTCCACAACATCCACCAATCAAAACAGCTCCGTATTTAGTAAAATCAATACAAGCATCGGCAAAACCTTCGGCTGTCTGATCGTATATGACATGACCTTGTTCTATTCTGGGCATTCCTGCATTGGGTTTAACGCATACGGGCCCTCCCACTTTAGACATATCTTTAACTATGTCCAACATATGTGAAGGACCGAAAGAACAATTTGTTCCTATTACTTCACATCCCAGGGTCTTTAATATCAATCCCGCAATGTATGCCGGAGTACCCATTAAAGTACGCTTATTTTGTTCAAAAGCGACACTTGCTATGACAGGTATATCGGACCAATTGTCTTTTACAGCTAAAACCGCGGCTCGTAGTTCAGCTACATCGGTAAAAGTTTCAAAATTTACAGCATTCACTCCACCGTCAATTAACGGTTTTATCTGTCCTTTATATAAATCGTAAGCCTCGTCAAAAGATAAATCACCTGCAGGTTCCATCATTCTACCTAAAGGCCCTACGGATGCCGCAACATAACCTTCATCTCCCATTACTTCTTTTGCAGTTTTTGCAGCAGTATAATTAATATCATATAATCGGTCCTCATATCCGTATTTTCCCAAGTGATATCCGGTTGCTTGAAAAGTATTGGTTTGAATAACATCACTTCCGGCATCTTTATATTTTTGATATAGATTTCTTAATGTATCTTTGTGTGTAATGTTCCAAACTTCCGCACTTTCACCGCCCGATAACCCCTCTTGTTGAAGCATATATCCTTTTGAACCGTCAAATATTAATAAATTGCTTTGCATAGCGTCTAAAAACTTTTTCATATGTTTGCACCACCTTACACAATATTATATCATATGGCACAGGTGCTGCAACCATAATTTACTTATTGAAAACAAGTCTTTAGTTTAAAATATAAATTAAACTGTGTTCGTTTTGTTCGTAAACAAAAAGGAACATTAGTATCTTACTTGTTCCTTTTATCCATGTATATTATTATTGTTTTGTTCGCCTAATCACCGGTGCTTTCAACAGGTATGTTTAAAACACAGCCTGTATATATGTACGCATCCTCCATATCATTTAATTGCATTATTTGTTTTATAAACTTTCTGATTTCAATATTTTCACGATATTTCATAGCAATATCCCACAATGTGTCTCCAGGGGTTACCATATATTGTATGTATGCAATGTTTTCAGCCGAATTCTTGGTATAACCGCCGGCTTTTCCCGCAAAAAACAGTAAGCTTGGGATAAGAAATAACGATATTACAAAAGAGTAGAACCTTCTCTTATTTTTTAATACATACACTTTACCGTTAATAACCATTAGATACACCTCCGTACATATTTATGTTCTCTACGTATAAACGTTCGTTTTCTTTATTATATTTTATCAACGGCAAGTTGTCAACAATTTTCCGAACAAAAGTTTTGACTTTCAATATTCCTTATGTTATAATTTTCATATAAATAATATAAGAGATGGTGATCAAATGGAGAAGACGTTAACCGATAAACAAAAAAAGATATTAGATGTGATTAATCGTGAAGTCAGGGAAAAAGGTTATCCCCCTTCGGTAAGAGAAATTTGCAAGGAACTGGGTTTTAAATCCACTTCAACCGCACATGCCTACTTAAAGAAGCTTCAAGATTTGGGATACTTAAAAAAAGCTCCGGCTACACCTAGAGGATTAAAGCTACTGGAAAGTGATGAAGATAGTTACGGTATGACAACCAGGACTGTTGAAATACCAATAATTGGCCAAGTAACCGCCGGAGAACCTATATTAGCCGTTGAAAATATCGAGGATTATTTTCCTGTTCCTGAAGAGTTTGCCGGTGACTCGGATTTATTTATGTTAAAGGTTTCGGGGGAAAGCATGATAGAAGCGGGAATTTTAGATGGTGATTTGGTTATGGTTCAGCAGCAAAACACTGCCGCAAACGGAGATAAAATAGTAGCTTTGATTGACCGGGAGGCTACAGTTAAAACTTTTTATAAAGAGAAAAACTATATACGGCTCCAACCGGAAAACAAATATATGGATCCTATCATTGTAAAGGAAGTTGAAAGTTTTGCAATCCTCGGAAAAGTTGTAGGTCTTTTCAGATCTATGAAATAATTTTTTTTGAATCGGTATATACGAATGTGACATATAATTTAAATAGGATATATTTTTTAAACTCGGTTTTAAAAATGTATGCCGGCCCGGGGACGCTCGATGCGGCTTCGGGTCTTATTAATATATGTTTAAATAAAGAAATATATAGGCCCGTACACTTTTTTGTAATGTACGGGCTTTTGTCATCGGATTTAAATCAATAATTTGAAAGCATATCTCTTATTGAGGTATAAAAATATTATTGCTCGTTGTTAAATATGAAATTTACGGCTTTAACAGGCGATATTGTTGATATTGCATGCTTATATACCAACTGCTGTTTACCTTCGGTATCAACTACCACTGTAAAGTTGTCAAATCCCTTCACCATACCTTTTAATTGAAAACCATTGGTTAAAAACAGTGTAACGGGGATCTTCTCTTTTCTTACTTGATTTAAAAAGACATCTTGCAGGTTAATATTACTTTTTGTATTCATTACATATCCTCCTAAATGAATAAAATAATTTAAAATAAAATAATTCGGCAGCTATCGCCACAATTATACATCATACATAAATATTACTAAATCCAACCTGATATTACAACCTTTTATAAAAAAAATAGTGTAAATTTTCAGTTATTTTATAAATATATCATTAGATATTTCAATAATCGCTTCTTCTTTTGAGAGTACATCCATATTTATAAAACGAACACCTTTTATTTTCTTCATCCATGTAGTCTGTCGTTTTGCATATCTTCTACTCTCACGCTTAATAATATCCACAGATTCGTCAAATGTACATAATCCTCTGAAATAACAAAAAAACTCTTTATATCCTATACCTTGTAAGGATGTACAATTTTTGTTCAATCCCATGCGGTATAAGCGCCATGCTTCCCCTTCCAAACCATCTTCAATCATTTGATCCACCCTTTTATTTATTCGGTCATATAATCTATCCCTATTCATTGTAAGCATATATACTTTGTAATCATACTTCACAGGATTTTTTAGCGCTTCGATGTTTTTTTGGGTAAATGTTTTTTGAGTTTGCTTGCAAACCTCCAATGCTCTGATTAAACGCCTTGTATTATTAGGGTGGATATTAGCGGCGGCTTGAGGATCCAAAGCCGCTAACTCGGAGTATAATACACGGTTCCCCTCCTTTTCAGCTAATAAAGCTAATTTATTCCGTATCAATTCACTTCCGGGGCTATTATCATAATCAATATTATAAACAAGTGAATTAATGTATAAACCCGTACCTCCCGTTATAACCGGAATTTTATTTCTACTTAAAATATCTTCAATACATTTCTCGGCCGCTTTTTTATATTCCGCTACACTGTAATTTATTGACGGATCTAAAAAATCCATCATATAATGCAAAATGCCACACTTTTCGTCAAAACCCGGTTTGGCTGAGCCTATATCCATGTATTTATATATCTGCATGGAGTCCGCTGATATTATTTCCCCGTCAATAGTTTTAGCCAATTCGACGGACAGTCCTGTTTTACCGGTGGCGGTAGGGCCGGTAATGACAATTACCTTTTTCAAAACCAATCCCCTTTCTATACAATTCTCTTAAACATTTTTTCAAGATCTTTCTTGTTCACTGTTATGTATAAAGGACGACCGTGAGGACAAGTCTTAGGCTCATGAAGATCAACAAGTTCGTTTATCAATGCCTCGATTTCTTGATCAGATAACTTTTTATTGGCCTTAACCGCGGCTTTACACGCAATGCCATATAACAACTCATCTCTTACGGACGGTATATCCATACCTTTTGATTTATCCAGAATATTTACCGCATCTATAAACATCTCCTTGGGAGAATCGTCAACTGCCATATAGGGAACCTCCCTTAATATAACGGTATTTCCGCCAAAATCTTCAAATAAATAACCCGCATATTCAAGTTCTTGCCTATATGTTTCAAGCAAGCTCATATCTTCATCCGAAAGATCTACTATTTGCGGATTAAGCAGAATCTGAGCAGCCGTTTTTTTACCGTCTCTTACACGAGTAAGCAATTTTTCATATATGGTTCTTTCATGTGCCGCATGCTGATCTATCATATAAAGATTATCTCCTTGCTGTATAATAATATACGTATCAAATACCGAACCGATAATTTTATAGTTTAATACTAGTGAATTTATACCCGATAATTCCGGCTCGTAATCGTTGTCAGCCGTTCTCCGGTTTTCATTCCCGGGTATGTTAATATTTTGTTCTTTCGTATATACTGAAGTCTCACCTAAAAGGCCTTGGTCCTTATTAACCGCCTTTTTCAACTCTTCTTTTTCTATTGATATGTCCGCATCTGCACAGTCGGTCTCCGGTGTTGTTGCAACAGCACTTACCATATTAAGCGGCTTAACAACATTCGAATAATTCAATTCTTGTATAGACATAGTGGAATTTATACCGTTTAAATCGGTTCTTTTTCGTTTATTCTCCGAACCGCCTGAACATCCGGTTTGTATCGGAGTTATGGGGGTTTGATTATATGGCCTGATATTTTTTATGTCGGATGATAATCCGTCATGTTTTTTACCGTATGTATTAACCGCCGATGTGTTTTCTTTAATAACCGTTGAACCGGTTTTTATGTGGCTTATATCCGGTTTTTTATCTCTATCACCCGCTTCATTAACGTTTAATATTCCGGTTCTATATGAGCCTTGTATAACAGCGTTCGAAACCGCATGATAAACGGATCTGAATAGAGCTTGCTCATCTGAAAATCTAACCTCAGTCTTTGTGGGGTGTACATTAACATCCACCAACTCACAATTTACATTTACATAAAGTACGGCAAACGGATATCTGTTTTTCATCAAGAGGGTCTTATATGCCTGCTCCAGTGCGGTGGTCAGAATCTTACTCTTTATATATCTTTTATTAACATAAAACGATTGTCTGTTACGGTTGCCCGATGCAATATCCGCTTTTCCGCAATAACCTGATATCTCACAGTATTCATCTTTATAATTCACTTCCGTAATGGATCTTGATATTTCTTTACCATATACCGAATATACGGCACCTGTTACACTATTGTCCCCCGGTGTCCTGAAAACTTCTTTTCCGGTATCAGTTAAAGTAAATGATATATCCGGTCTGGCCAATGCTATTCTTGTCATAATATCATTTATATATCTGGCCTCTGTACTGTCGGACTTTAAAAACTTGTAGCGAGCAGGTGTGTTGAAAAACAAATCCCTAATTACTATAACCGTTCCTGTAGGGCAACCCGCATCGGTTTCATCCGTTACCTTACCGGCTTTTACGTTTATGAATGTTCCTACAGGTTCATTCTTGGTGGCGGTTGTCATAGTAACATCCGCAACGGCAGCTATACTCGCTAACGCTTCTCCTCTAAAACCCATTGTTATAACATTTTGTATATCATCCGCCGATACGATTTTACTGGTACCATGACGTTCGAAAGCCAACCGGACATCATCTTTTAATATACCCGATCCGTTATCCGATATTTTTATGTATGATATTCCTCCGTTTTTTATTTCAACGGATATTTTAGTCGAACCTGCATCTATTGAGTTTTCTACCAATTCTTTTATAACCGACGCAGGTCGTTCAATAACTTCACCGGCTGCTATTTTATTTGCCGTATTTTCATCTAGAATAATAATTTTTCCCATACATCACTTCCTAAGTCTGCTTTGCAATTGAACTCAAATCGTACAAAATATTCATAGCTTCCAAAGGTGTTAATTTTTGAATGTCAATGTCTCTCAGTCTTTTTAAGATATTTTCCGCATTCTTTGTCCTATTATTGTATGAAGTAATATCGATTTGTCCTTCAATAGGTTTAGAATCTTTATGTAGTCTGAACCTTTTTTTACTTATATCCGCATTTTCCAATTCAAATAATATTTCGTTCGCTCTGGATATGATATTCCTCGGAATGCCTGCCAAACGTGCCACTTGCACTCCGTAACTTTCATCAGCTCCTCCTCTTTCTATTTTTCTTAAAAAAATAATGTCATCACCTTGTTCACGAACAGTGATCCTGTAATTCTTGATTCCCTCGTTTTTTGCCTCCAGATCGGTTAATTCATGATAATGAGTGGCAAACAATGTTCTGCAACCCAAACCGTCTTTATCACTTATGTATTCTATTACAGCCCATGCCACGCTTAATCCGTCAAAGGTGCTGGTTCCTCTGCCAACTTCGTCTAATATCAGTAAACTTTTTTTTGTGGCGTTTTTAATTATTTCCGCCACTTCCACCATCTCTACCATAAACGTACTTTGTCCCGTACCTAAATTGTCCGATGCCCCTATTCTTGTGAAAATCTTATCCACAATACCGATTTTCGCATAGGATGCAGGCACGAAACTTCCCATTTGGGCCAATATCGCTATAAGTGCCACTTGTCTCATATATGTAGATTTTCCGGCCATATTAGGGCCTGTTATGACACTTAATCTGTTTTCATCGGTATCCATAATCGTATCGTTAGGTACAAAGGGTGTATCTTTCATCGTCTTTTCCACCACAGGATGTCTTCCGTCTTTGATTATTATATCCGTACTTTCGTCTATTTGGGGTTTTACATAATTTTGTCTATCGGCTATTTCTGCCAAAGATGCAAGAGCATCCAGCAAAGAAAGCATTTTTGCCGTTTCTTTTATCCTTTTCATAGCTTCGACAATAATTTGTCTTATCTGTTGAAACAATTCATATTCCAATTCTTTTAAACGGTCCTGAGCACCTAGAACACGTTCTTCCATTTCCTTTAGTTCTTCGGTTACATACCTTTCACAGTTGGACAAAGTCTGTTTACGAATATAGTTGTCAGGAGCATATTTAACGTTAGACTTTGTAATTTCTATGTAATAACCGAAAACTTTGTTATAACCGATTTTTAAATTCTTAACACCGGTCTTTTGTCTTTCTTTCTCTTGCAGTTCCGCCATAAAACTCTTACCACTGACAGCGGCATCTCGTAACCGGTCGACTTCTTGGTTATAGCCGTCCTTAATCATACCGCCTTCGGTAACAGTAACAGGTGGTTGTTCTTCTATAGAATTATCCAATAAATTAAAAATATCGTCTAACGGATCAATCCCATCTCGTAACGAAATTAGTAGTGAAGAATCAAAGCTTGTAAGAGTTTGTTTTATAGAAGGTAAACGAGCAAGTGAATTTTTCATTGATAGCAGGTCACGACAATTCAATGAACCTATGACAGCCTTACCCATTATCCTCTCAATATCATATACCCCCGACAATATTTCTCTTATTTCCGACCTTAATATAAAATTATTTAAAAGATTCTCTACCGCATCATGTCTTTCTCTGATAGATATAACATCAGTCAACGGTTGCTCCAACCATTTTCTTAGTAATCTGCCACCCATTGATGTAACGGTTTTATCGATTACCCATAATAATGAACCTGTTTTCTTTTTTTCTTGTAATGTTTCCACCAGTTCGAGATTTCTTCTTGCGGTTACATCTAACCCCATATATTCTTCATACTCGTATACATTTAAAGTATCTATATGGTCCGGGAAAATTTTTTGTAGCTTGTCCAGGTAAAGAAGCAAAGCTCCGGTTGCATTAATCCCTATATGGAACATTTTTACTTCATTTGTCACTTTCTTAAACTGTTTTTCTACTCGATCGAGTGCATTCTTTCTATCAAACAATTCATTTTCAACCGGATAAATAAATGCATCGGTCACCTTTTTGAGCCGTTCAGATAAAAAGTTGTCAGCTTCTGAATTTACTATTATTTCAGCGGGTTTGAATTTTGCAGTTTCATTTATTACTTTATCCGATGTGGCACCGACAATAATTTGTGTGCAATATATTCCTCCCGTTCCGATATCCGCGGTACATATTCCCCAGCAGGCCCCTTCTTTATATAGGGACATTATGTATCTGTTTCTCTTGTCATCGGATGTGACACCTTCGATAATGGTTCCAGGTGTAATTATACGTGTTACATCTCTTTTTACAATACCAACGGCATCTTTAGGATCTTCGGTTTGTTCACAAATCGCCACCTTATAACCCTTCTCAACCAGTCTTACCACATAAGATTCTGCAGAATGAAAGGGAACACCACACATAGGCGCTCTCTCCTCAAGACCGCAATTTCTTCCGGTCAATGTAATTTCCAGTTCTTTTGATGCGATCAGAGCATCTTCAAAAAACATTTCATAAAAATCTCCAAGGCGAAAAAACAAAATACAATCTTTGTATTTTTCTTTTACTTCCCGGTATTGTATCATCATCGGTGTTAATTTAGATGTCATTTATTCATCTCCGTATTAATGTCCACATGATCTGCAATCGGAACAACCGGCGTCACATCCTACCCTTCCGGTAATACCCTTTAAAATTGCATTATTTACTTCTTTCATCAAAAGGTCGAATTGTTTCTTTGCATCAAAAAATGCACCGGTAGGACCATAATCGTTTATCTCGTCTTTTTTCATATCAATTATATTTTGAAGACTATGCAAAGAGCCTTTGTCCAATTTTTCCTTCTTCGCTTTAACATATTCATTTTGCAATATATTTAAGTCGTTTAACAGCTGTTTTGCTTCCTCATCTTGCATAACCAGTGCTTCGGTTTTTTTTAAATTAATATATTGCTCACTCATTGAAATAGTCTTACCTAATTCTATAGCCGTATCAAATAATTTCATTGAATATCCTTCCTTTATTTTCTTTGCTTAATTACTTTTGGTATTATTCCCAATAATCATTCATGCTAACACCCAAAATCTTAATCAAGTTCTCCGTCTAAAGACCATGAACCGGCGTTCAATATTTTAACATTAACAAATTGTCCTGTATAATCTTTATCCGCTGTGAAATTAACTATTTTATTAGTATCGGTTCTACCTGTATAAGTATTAATATTTGTTTTACTGACTCCTTCGGTAAGTACCGAAACAGTTTTGCCCACATAGACTGCATTCATTTTATACGATATAGCGTTTTGTACATCTAATAATAGCTGAAAACGCCTTTTTTTATCTTCCTCGGAAACTTGATCATTTCTTAAGGCAGCCGGCGTTCCCTTTCTTATGGAATATATAAATGTAAAAGCCATATCAAACTCCACTTTTTTTAACACATCCATCGTCTCGTTAAAATCATCTTCCGTTTCTCCCGGAAAACCAACCATAATATCAGTGGTCAAACCGAGACCCGGCATTTTTTCTTTTGCATAAGCTATAATATCCAAATATTTTTGTTTTGTATATCGTCTGTTCATTTCCTTTAACACCTTGTCGGAGCCTGATTGTAAAGGTAAATGAAGATGCTTACATACCTTATCCAATTCACTCATAGCAACAATCAATGTTTCGGAAATATCTTTAGGATGAGAGGTCATAAAACGGATCCTCTCCAAACCTTTCACTTCATTTAATTTATATAGTAAAGCGGTAAAATCAATAGGAACGGTTAATGTTTTCCCGTAAGAGTTAACATTCTGACCTAATAAAGTTATTTCTTTGACTCCGTCTTTAGCAAGCGCTTTTGCCTCTTGTACAATATCTTCTACGTCTCTGCTCCTTTCTCTACCTCTTACATGTGGAACTATGCAATAAGAGCAGAAATTATTACATCCGTAAATAATACTTAACCATGATTTATGTTGATGCTCTCTTTTTAACGGTATACCTTCGGGAATATACATTTCGGTTTCATAAACGTTAACGGCTCGAATTCCGCCTGTCATGTTATCATATAGCAATTTTGGCAACTCATGAATATTCTGTGTGCCCAAAACCAAGTTAACATGTTTATATTTATTACGTATTTCTTCCACCGTATGCGGTTGCTGCATCATGCATCCACAAACCGCTATTATCATCCAGGGTTTTTGGTTTTTCATACCTTTTAGCTCACCTAAATGGCCGAATACTTTTTGTTCTGCATTTTCTCTGACACAACATGTATTAAACAGCACAAAATCTGCATTCTCAATATTCCCGGCATTTATAAAGCCCATCATTTCCAACATACCGGTATACTTTTCAGCTTCATTTTGATTCATTTGACATCCGAAATTACGTACAAAATATGAAGGAATTTTATTGTCCGGTCTGATATCGTTTATTTTATTCTTAACTTTTTCTATAAATACGTTTTGTGTATTAAAATCTATTCTCTCAGGAGAGTTAATTTTTTTATTTTCCATATCCGGGTTTTCCCAACAATCTGAACATATTATTTTTATAAGCTTCGACACCAGGTTGATCAAAAGGATTCACACCTAACATATATCCGCTTATACCACATGCTTTTTCAAAAAAGTATATTAATTGTCCCATTGAATTAACACTTATATCATCCGTACTTATGGTCAAATTGGGTACTCCGCCTTCTACATGAGCCATAACCGTTCCCTTTGCAGCCATCTTATTAATATAGTCCACACTTTTGTCCGCTATATAATTTAATCCGTCCGTATTATTTATGTCGTGAATCATTTGCATATCCAGTTTAGGTTTATCAACCGTAAGCACCGTCTCAAATATATTCCTTAAACCGTCTTGTATATATTGCCCTAATGAATGTAAGTCGGTGGTAAAATCCACACCTGCCGGGAAAATTCCCTTTTGGTCTTTACCTTCGCTTTCTCCGTATAACTGCTTCCACCATTCGGTCATATAATGTAAGTGAGGTTCATAATTTACAAGGATCTCTGTAGTTTTCCCTTTTGACAGAAGAATATTTCTGGATAAAGCATACATACAGGCCGGATTTTCATATACTGATTTTGTTGATGTTATATGCATCATGTTCTCGGCACCTTTGAACAATTCATTAACATCAATGCCTGCAACCGCAACAGGCAAAA
>CAZJOD010000094.1:0-15137 GCA_964547525.1 uncultured Clostridiaceae bacterium | reverse complement strand
GGTGATAGCTTCATAATTTCAACACCTACGTTACCTGTAATACCTATAATCATTAACCCTACCGTAGTACCAATTATAAAGCAGATATACAACCCTTTAAAGTTTCTGTTTTTTATCATTTCACTTCCGGTTAAATTATTATTATTCGAACCGGTTACACAGGGCACTCCTAAATTTTGTTGCTCGTTAAGGCCGGGATATTTCAAAGGTAATGATAATATCGGTAGAATTAGTAAAAAGATAATTCCTAAAAATTTAAAAGTATCCGGTACTCCATAGGCTTCAATTAATATCTCTGCTATAGGAGCGGTAATAACCGGTGATAAACCAAATCCTATCAGAACGATCCCAACAACAAATCCTTTCTTGTCAGGATACCATTTTGTCATCAAAGTGATAGGAACACCATAAGCGATTCCGACACCTGAGCCTATTATAATTCCATATGTTGCAGTTAGAGTAAATATGTCTTGTGCATATCCTGATAATATCCAGCCCGCTCCTACAAACAATCCACCTAAACATATAATATTCCTCGGGCTGTATCGATTTAAACATTTACCTGTTACAAATACCCCGAGTGAATAAAATAACAAAGAAATCATGTACGGTAGACCGCTTTTAGCTGATCCTATATCAAACATGGTTTCAACCGGAATCCTGAATATACTCCAGGAATATACAGTGCCCAGACACATCATTATTGCAATACTGAGGATAACATATGCAAGTTTTTTTACATTATAGTTTTTGTTCACTATTTTTTTCCTTATGTGTGTTATTATAAAGTAATATATTAATTTTTATAGCTCTTCTCCGCCTTCATCGGTCCAGTGCCCGTAAAATTCAGTACCTCGCCATTTTCCGGCTAGAAGTGCCCTGTGAGTAGTCTGTGAGCTAACCCATTCATCAATGCGAGTTAAACCGAAGCTTTGCCAATCGGTAAAAAAGTCACGTATTTCTTGTGGGTCTACAATACCTTGTAGTTTAGATTTTCTCTTTAACCTGACATAACGTATAGAAAGCTCGGCTTTTGCTACTCTATACAAGTATAAAGGTTGATCTTTAACAGCCTCTTTAGCCATATTATATATTTCGGCATATATATCAAGCATATCTTCACTTAAAAAACCGGCTATCGGATTATCGTTAAAACCTACATGAATATTATCTTTTTCAACCTTTTTGGTTTGAACATCTATGTATTTCCTGATAAACGGCGCAGCCTTTCCGTAATAAAACTCTAAAAACTCAGTCATATGCTTTTCCAAATCGGTATTCGGATTCCATAATAATTTAGAAATCAGATACAGACGTAATTCATTGAGATCAACACCCCCTCCCACCGAACCGTTAGCTTGTTCAATCACACCTTTAACATTGTTTTGTACAAAGGCCTTCATGTTAGGCTGAAGTGTATTCCAGTTTGGATGCGGTGTAGGATAATGTGCAAAACAGGTAGTGTAGTCCCATATATACATACGATTACAAATTTTGCCCCAATCCCTCAAATCGTTCATAAAGGTTGATATGCTTCCGTCAGGACGTTTTACAGCACGTTTATTGTCGTCACATGTTTCTAAAGAGTGTGAGAAACAACATTCTATAGAACACAAACGTACACAAACATTATGTCTGGGTTTTGTGATCTTTGGAGCGGGACGTGTATACATATAAGCCAAAGTATCGAATATAACACCGGGGAATTCGGGTTCTAAAGTTTCTGCGATGGCATTTACAAATCTTAATAGCAGTCCTGCCGGTGAGCCTTCCTCGTTGTCTATTCTTTTACAATCGTCACAAGTGCAGTTGCCATGCCAGTCGTTTTGTGATATGGATATTATTCGAGCTTTGGGGTTTTTGATAAGGGCGTCGCGTGCACTGTCAATACTTATTTTTAAAACCTCAGGATTTGAAAGACATAGCTGAAATCTTTGCTTAAGCGAAGGTCTTTTACCGTTTACTAAAGCGTAATATTCAGGGTGTTCGGTTGCATATTTTTCAGGAGGTACCATATGTTGAAATGTATGAACATACCATGCATAACTCATATGGCCGCCGTGTTTTTCGCGTATTTTGTGGTGTGCACCGTTAAGCCTGCACTTGACTGCAAAACGAGTATATTTGACAGCATCGGCATAATTATGCTCTCTATATTCTAGCACAGGTATATGTGTTTCGTTAATAACAGGCATTAATAATGAGGCTTTTATAGGAATTTTTTCGCATAATGCCGTGAAAAAACGACATCCTAACTTTTCTAAAAGTTCATACACACCATAAATGATACCGCGTTTACCACCTGTTATAATCATATCTTTACCGGCGGATCTGATGCTGAAACCATCTTCACCAATCTCTTCCGCATCTGTATACTGTAAAATAACCGCCGGCATATTTAATTTATTTTTTACAATTTCGAATTGCGCGGCGGTTATCAAACTTAAATAATACCTTAATTCATCTGCAGCATACAATCCTTGCGGACCGGCATTTTCATCAACTAATATATCTATGCACGACAATCCGTCTTTAGCGATATAATTATTATCCATTTTATCACCCCTTAAAATTCTTTATTCTACCTGTTACATATAAAAATTTTATTCATATCTTATAATTATACTATAAAAATGTATCACATTTTATATTTTGCAAATTAAACTAAGTTAAATATATGCAAGATTTCACTGCAATAACTTACTTACCGGTGAACCGGCGTTTAAATCAAAAAAATGTACGAAATGCACGCCGCTACAAAAGATCCTATGGCATTACATATCAAATCTATGTTAGTATCCTTATGACCCTTTTGTGTGTTTGTCCCTTTCTTTTGATCAATGGAAAATTCGACTATTTCGTTAATAACACCCAAGGTCATTCCTAAAGTAAATACAAACATGGAATTATAAAAACGCGATTCACTTGTAATTAACAAGCTTGATATTATCGAGAAAAAAAACAATGCAAAAGAAAATGATCCGAAAACGTGTAAATACCTGTCAAAAGTACGGGAGCTTTTATATAGATCCACTACATACCCTAAATAATTATGTGCTGTTAGAGAAATCATTGTTATTATAAACACAAAATCAGTTATTATAATTACAGCTGATCTTACGGCAATTAAAACTACCAATATAAAAACAAAAGATATAAGTGCTGACTTTTTTTCTAAATTTCTATTTTTCTTATTAAGATTGTAATATGCATATAAATGTATTAAAGAGAAAACTATAAATATTACGATTGTAGTAACCGACATATTTTACGCCTGCCTTCCTGTTTTTTATATTTTGATCCTCACTCCTTTTCTGTTTCATACGGCCAATCGATTATACCACCAAACTCATATATCTTATCATACCCTAGGTTAGCTAATTTTTTCGCAGCTTGCTTACTTCTATTTCCGCTTCTACAGTATACAAAAATAAGTTGGCCTTTATCAGGCAGCACATTTGCGACTGTATCCCTATGGATTGTCTCATTTATAAGTAATATGGCACCGGGTATATGCCCGGTGTCATATTCGTCCTGCATTCTAACATCTAAAATTATATAATCTTTTTCTTCCCTCATCATATTTATGGCTTCTTCCATACTTATACTATAGTACTCAATTTGTATAACACCTTGTTCAGCCGACCTGCATGATGTGAACAGTAAAATAACAATTATAAGTACAATTATTCTTTTTATGATAATTCCCCCTCCGGTTTCACATAAATACATAAAATATTTATCATAATATAATGTTCATATGATAATATAATAACCCTTACATAAAAAATTATCACGTTTTTAAGATAATGACCATAAAAACCGGTTCATTTATTTCCGGCTTATAGTACAGTGATTATAAAGTATCCAAAAAATAAGGTTTTTCATATAATCAGTTTAGTTTTAATAGATATTTTCCAATTATATGATCAATGGGTATACAACCCACATACCTACTGTCATAACTTTCATTCCTGTTATCTCCCATTACAAAAATGCATCCTTCCGGTACAATTATCTTTGTTTCCGGAAAATATTCCATGGTTTCTTTTATATACGGTTCGTCTACAGGCTGATCATTCCTTATAAGTTTGCCATTTAAATATTCGATTTCATCTCCGGCTTTCCCTATCACCCGTTTAACCCAAAAAATTTCTTCCGGCTCTTTATCCATTAGATAATAAGCTATTAAATTATATTGAATTGAATCGATTATGTTATCTTTAAATGTTCTTACTCTTTCTACACGGCTGTCCACAATTACTATATCACCGTAATTTATTTCCGCATGTAAAGTACCATATAATTTATTAACAAGAATTTTATCTTCGTCATATAAATTAGGCTCCATTGAATACCCTCTAACATAAGTCGGTTGTATAATAAAAACTACAACCGTCAATGCAATTACTACAGCTGTAACTATATGAATTACCCAATCAAGGATTTCCTTAATAATTTTCATGAAAAACTCCTATATGCATTGTTCTATAATTTATAATGATATCAATTTTAAGATATTGTTCCTATAAATTTTCTCAAGTACATCATCCGGTAAAAACAGGCCGTAAACATTCCAGCGCCCTTGTAATTTATGGCTTTTTGATATATCGAAATATTCATCATCCGATTCTAGAAATCTCCAGTGTGTTCTGTACATTTCTTCTATTGATTGTCCCATTGCATTACCATCTGTACCAAAAATTATTCTATCGGCATATTTTATTATAAACCTTCTTGCCGAATACGGCTGCCTTCCAAGTTCACTTAAACGAGCGGACAAATCGACATATAGATTCGGGTACATGTCCAGCCATGCACTTACCTTATTCAAATCCTCAGGAAGATTCGCAACATGGGCTCCTATAAAATTTGTGCCCGGATGTTTTGATATAACACGATTCCGTTGTAACAAAAGATCTTCCTTGGAAAAATACTCCGGTTTATTAAACATCCATTCTGGACGGTCAATCAATTCTTCCAATCTCTCGTTATATTTATCAAGTGGAGTAAAAAAAGCGGCAGGATCAGAAACATGTATCACTACCGGAATTTTTAACTCCCCGCATTTCGACCAAACCGGATCCAACAAAGGGGAGTCTACAGGAATGTAATTACCTTTTTCATCTTTAACACCTAATCCTAACGACTTGAATATTTTTAATCCCTGAGCTCCTTTTTTGATACATACCTCTAATTCTTCAGCGGCTTTTTCACCAAAATCAGGTTCTGTAATTTTACTAAAATTAATGCTTGCAAAAATGATAAATCTATCAGGTCTAGGTTTTTTTAAAACTTCCAGATGCTTATCCAAGGTATCACCCCATCCGCCGTCAAGATCAACAATTGCTTGCACATTACAGGAATCCATCTTTTCTACATATTCATCTAAAAATACCGAATCCGCATCTACTATACATCTTAAATGATTATGACCGTCAATAGCGGGATACTTTGCCCTATCAACTTTCGTCTCTGAGTTTACCAACATAGACTTGGGTTGATATTCGTAAATAGTCAATTTCTTTAGATTTTCCATAATTTATTTCTCCTAATCTTCTAATAAACTCTTATTGTATCAGGCGGTTTTCTCGGTTCAAAGCTACATAATTAAACACCCTTTTTATCAAATCGAACTTTTCTCGTATCTTCCTCTAAACCTGTAGGACGTGCAATCATCTCATATAACTCCGGTCTTCTGGTTTTTATCCATCTTCTTCCGGTACTGATGTCTACAACCGATAGATCCAAATCGGCTATTACTAAATCATCTCCCGCTTTACAAGTCTCAGAAAGAATCTCTCCGTAAGGGTCAAGTATCATTGCATTTCCGGTACGTATCTCGTTATCATCTTTTCCGACTCCATTGCTAAATATAATGAATACACCGTTATCATGAGCTCTAGAAGGTAACCATCTCATGAGCCACCCTCTTCCTTTCATACCTTTCAATTCGTTTTCTATGGTAACAGGATCGATTTCTCTGTTTTCCCATAAGTTCTTATCAACCAAACCCATAGTTCTCGGATCAGGAGAATCACATCCTCCGGTCTGGTGTGGTGCAATTATGATTTTTGCTCCCATAAGAGCGGTTATCCGCACATTTTCATTTATGTTATTGTCATAACAAGTAAGAATACCTGCTTTACAGCCTAATTGGGTATCAAAAACCGTATATTTATCTCCCGATTCCATATATTGGCTAATAAAAGTGTGTATTTTTCTGTGTATTTCGTATGTTCCGTCCGGCATTGCAATAAAATATGTATTATACAATTTGCATTGCTTGTCTTTTTCTACAAGTCCCGCACCTACAATAACATTATATTTTTTTGCTAGATTCATAATGAACTTAACCGACTCACCACCGGGTATAATCTCAGCAAGATCCATAAGCTCTTCTTTAGATAAATTCCTTAAAAACCAGTATCCCGTAATACAGCATTCAGGAAAAATTATTATACGAGCACCTTGTGTAGATGCTATTTGAGTAAAATATTCTATTTTTACCAGGTTCTCATTTTTCTCTCCATCTTTATGTTCAATTTGTACCGATGCGACCCTAATAGTGTTATTCATTGAAACCCTCCCTATTGTTTTATTTATTTAATATAGCCTTGTATTAAATTATGAAGGTCTTGTGCACTTAATTCTCGGGTACCTGCATTTATACGGTTTAAAAACATTGGATCGGACTTGCGTGATACATATCCCGGAACTGTTGATAATATATATTTAAACCCTATGTCATTTGATATCTTTTTAATCGATTCGTTTATTCTTCCGTACGGTGCTGCAAAAATAACCGTTTCATTTTTAGTAATACCTTCAAGAACAGTTATAGATTCTAACAAATCATTAAACACTCTACCTTCATATTCTTTTTGAGATTCGACACGTTCTTCAATCTCAATATACTTTTTTGATGCCAAAGCGGCATCGGTATTTCCTTTATCATCTATAACATGATAAAAATGACTGTTGTATGAATGAGATTGAAAAGATATATTGTGTTCCAACATTTCCTCCATCTGTTCTCGAGTAATTTTCGGTATTTGTCCCTCTTCGGCACCTATATGCTTTACTATCATAAATACAGTGGCAGGCATCATTTTTTCCTTTAGTATCGGGAAAGCGTATTCATAAACACTTCTGTATCCGTCATCAAAAGTAAGCATTACGGCATTTGCCGGCAACTGTTTTTCCCCCTTTAAAAACTCGTCCAGATCATATAGACTTATGACTTTATAATTATTTTCCTCCAACATATCCATGTGTTCGTAAAAACGCTTTTCACTAACCGTAACACCGGATTCCTCATCGTCTATATGATGATACATCAAAATTACAACCTTATCCTTATAATACACTCCTGCATTCTCTTCCGGTTTTAATTTTTTACACCCTGTTAAAAACAAGATTATACAGCAGACTGATATGACAATCGATTTAAACATGTCACTTTTCATGTATCTCCTCCATAAAATAATCATGGTTTTTTTGAATCCGGTTTATACCAAACTCATCTATTTCTCTAAAACTTTTAGTGCGTTTAAACGCACAACCTTTTCATATGCAGTTGTTGAAATCTTACCGGTTTGTACAGCTTCATCCAACCAAAAAGACAAATTAAGAAACGGCAGAAAAACCGGACGAGCAATGTCAGTAGCATAATAGAGTTTATCTTGAAACTCTTCAATGAAGTTATAACCGAAATCAGGATCGCGAGTTACTGCATTATAACCGCTTCCACCGGATAAATCCGCAGTTAAATTTGGATATTTTTGCATAAGCTCTACAATACGTCCGGGTGTTACCTTACCTGTCGGATAACCGTTTCTGCTTTTTTCATTAACATCGGTACTTATTTCAGCCCAAAACGGTTGTGAATGGCCTATAAAATGCAGGCCTGGAAAATCCTTCAGCGCTTGTTCCAGCTTAGGCAATCCTAAATCGTCCATTATTCCATAGGGGCTTACTTCCGTACCGATATGAAATAGTAAGGGCATATCGCATTTCTCACAGTGATAAAATAAATTATACATCTTTGGATCGTCAATAGGTAATTTTGCCGTAACCTCACCCACTCCTTTTGCACCCATCTGTTTATAATAATTAATGAAATATGACAGATCACTTTTTGAGGTGTTGTTTCCCCAACGAGGATCTATACCGCAGAACCAATAATAAAGGTCAGGATTTTCACATACAATTTTATATGCCTCTTCATTATTAACCGAATAATGCCGTCCCTCCGGTGATACCCCGGGTAAAAGCAATCCTTTTTCAACATTTAAATACTTATACAATTCCCTCAGTTCATCGGGAGTAGAATATGTCAGCCCGTCGAACTGCTGCCATGTAATTCCTTTTGTCAATCGAGAGTGAACATGCATGCATATTTTTTTCATATATCAACACTTCCTTAAAATATTCTATATTTCCTATTATCCTATAGTAGCATTACTTTAACAATACTATTTGATAATTTTAACTCTTATGGGTGTGCTCCACGCAAAAGGCCCTTGTGCTTTTGCAAAATTATGAGCATACTTACCGGTGTTGTAAAAAATTTTAAAATCATCATCTTTTATTCCGTCCGGCGAATTAAACCCTTCATCCCCTTCCATTTTAACACGTAAGTAATAATAATGGATACCTGCATCACAATTATCATCCGAATATGTTTCATTCAAGCACTCATTTAAAGGCTCGTATCTTTTTAACACATATCCGTCTTTTATAACTTCCACATATTCCAATTTTATAGGGGATTGCACATTAATCATAAGAATAGGATCTTTTTCTATAATACATTCTTGACCTATAAAAAAGTCGCTTATCTTAAAATCAATAATAACTTTATAGCCTTGAGTGACGAATGTTCTATGGTTCCTATAAGCGTCAAATATAGCCTGAGGAGTTAATTCTTCTGCATAAATTCCGGTTAAAGCGCCCCCTAAACCCGGACAAGCCCTGTGGGTATCACTTGATCCAATGAATCCGAAGTGTATAGGATCATCAAGTTTTCTTTTCACAAATAAGGATTCTTCCATACAAACACGCCAAGACGAACAAATCTCAACATTTCTGTCATTTTCGCTATTTGTTAATTCCCAGGTTGTATGATGAGCAACCGCCAATGAATCCGAATTTTTTAATTGTACCATTAAGCCTTCAATGGTCTCGGATCCCGGATCTATCCTTCGACAGATCGCTTCATCATATTTTAAAAATAATATATATCTATGGTTAAAACCGTTTGCATACCTTTTGTTATGATATGTATATTCATAACCGGGAAATACCATAAACTCAGATTTTTTAGTAAATATCTCAGCCAGTGCACATTGTATTGCCCACTTAATACCTGTGTAAGCATAAAACGGATAAAAGTCGTTATCTACCATAGCCATAACATGTATCTTCGATTTATTCTTAGCATAAAATATAATTTCGTCAGGTTCTCCTTCCGCATCGGGACTAAATATTGAATGAATATGTGTATCAGCCCAGTATAGATTATAAGTATTGTCTCCACATTTAGTTTGATATTGCATATTATCAACATGAGTCATCCCTCCGATCAAATCGATAGGTTCCCACCAAGCTGTGTATTTTGAATCCAATTTGAATGGTAAACCGTTATCAGGTTGTATAAATTCTATTTTGAATTTAGGATTTTTCTTGTCACTTAATTGATCAAAATACACAACAGGTATTTCTTCTCCGTACACATAAGCCGGAACAGCATAATTGAGCCCTCCGTTGTGAAGAATAACCTGCTCACTCCAACCTGATTTTTTCATTTTTTTACCTGTTAAACTACCACAGGCAGCATGACTTTTTAATTTATACCTACTGATTTCGTGTCTATTTTCATACCCTTTCTCAAACATCATCTCCCATACTAGCCATACATCTCCCGTTGATAGAATAACAGGTCGGGGGAATCGTCTCAAACCATAATATCCACAGTAACTCTCTTTTCCCAACAAACCTTCCCGCAGATCGGCAGCGCAGGTATAATCATTAATAGAAGGATCATTCCACATTATTATATTGCCTTCTTTTTTAATACATGCAAAACCTGCGAACACTTCATGATCGATGATACCCATCTCCTTGTGTCTGACGTCTCCTATTATTATAAACGCCATATAGAAATTGATTCCGTCGGTGGATAAAGCAGGATTCATACAATCGTGCTTATTTTTTACTATCTTTCCTTTCGCCTTTTCTTTAAAAGAATCATCCAAAATCTTAATTTCTATACCGTATTTATTTGCAAGTGTATCATAAAAATCCCATGTAATAGCAATTGAATTATCGGAACATACGATACATGGTCTGAAACAGTGGCTCACAGGTGTTGATAGTATGACAGATTGAGTTTCCTTTTCAGTTTTTTTTACCAACCGTATTTTAAACGATTGATCAGCCCAATCCCAAAAACTGCATACAATCCACAAAATTCCATCTTTTTGACTTATACACGGATGCATACATAGATTCTTTTCTTCGATAACCGGTTTTTCATTGACAATCTCTTTACAATCAAACGATGTATGCTCACTAACACCAATGTGCCCAATTTTCCATAAAGTGTCTTCTTTTTTTAACCACGCAATATCTGTCCGACCCTTTTTCGAACTGATATCAGGAAAACCACTTATACCTTCTGTATTATACAAAATATCATATAACATATTTTCAGAAGTATGATCGCCTGATAGGAATAGAATTTTACTCTTACAATCCCGTTCATGACCGGTAACAGCAAAAACCTTACCCTGTTCATTCATAACGGTATTTATCCTTCTCTCGTATGATTCTATCCCTACCTTGGGAAAATTGCTTATGTTATGATCAGTAGTATCACTTTTCTCATCATGTACTATGTCTCGAATAATTTTTTCAGAGTTTTTTATGTTTTGCTTATCATACATTTTATCACCTCATCTTATCACCCATGTTACGGATGAAGCCTTTAAGAAGTAAAACCTCTTCTTTACTTAAAAGTTAAATATTCTAGAAAAATTATATCATGTATAAAGAAAAATTCAGACTGATAGTTTATTTTTACTTAAAATATTTACAAATACTAATCATATCATTATATAAGTCAGGTAATAATTTGTGTTTATAGTCACAGTTTTATTTCACTTTCAAGATTTTTACTGTATAATAAGTAAATGAGGTGATGAATATATGAAATTTAATGAGTATCCTTATGAACGCCCTGACTTTGAGAAAACTAAAACTAAATCTTTAGATTTCTTGAGGCAAATAAAAAACGCTGAGAATATGCAAGAAATTTTAGATGCCGTTAATAAATATATCAATATGGTATTGTATATAAACAGTATGAATACCATTTCTGATATTAGACACTCCATCGATAACAGTGATACCTTCTACAATCGGGAAAATGATTGGTGGGATGAATACATACCATATTTTCTGGAATTAAATACACAATACTATAAAGTAATATCATCAAGTCCCTTCCTAAAAGATTTAAAAGCCGTATTCCCTGATACATATTTTAAAATAATTGAAAATAAGCTAATGACATTTGATGAAAAAATAATCAATGATCTTCAAGAAGAAAATAAATTGGTATCTTCATACAATCGTATCATTGCTTCGGCCGGTATACCGTTTGATGATAAAATACTCAATCTTGCTCAACTAAAACCCTACACTGAAAGCCCGGAAAGAAAAATCCGTATGGAGGCAACACAAGCACAATGGGATTTCTTCAAAAAGCATGAATCCGAGTTTGATGACATATATGACAAACTCGTTAAAATTCGCGATAAAATGGCCCGAAAACTCGGATATAAAAACTATGTGGAGATGGGTTACAAAAGAATGAACCGATTTGATTACGATGAGAAAATGGTTGTAATATTTCGCCGTCAAGTTCTAAATGAGGTGGTTCCGGTTGCCAACAAACTTTACAATCGGCAAGCTAAACGTATAGGTGTTGATAAAATAAAGTATTATGATATAAATTTACATTTTATAGACGGAAACGCCGTTCCCGTCGGCACATATGAAGATACAATTGAAAAGGGCCGTAAAATGTATCATGAACTTTCGACTGAGACATCTGAATTTATCGACCATATGCTTGACAACGGTCTAATGGACTTGATAGCAAAACCGGGGAAAGAAAGCGGAGGTTACATGACTTTCTTGTTTAATACCAAATCACCTTTTATATTCGCAAATTTTAACGGAACATCTAGTGATGTGGATGTGTTGACACACGAAGCCGGCCATGCTTTTCAAGGTTATCAATCACGGAATATAAACCTGCCCGAAGTATTAATGCCTACACATGAAAGTTGTGAAATACATTCTATGAGTATGGAGTTCATCACCTGGCCGTATATGGAATATTTTTTCGGTAAAAAAGCCGATAAATATCGTTACTCACATTTAAGTGAATCGGTGAAATTTATACCATACGGCGTTCTGGTGGATCACTTCCAGCATGAAGTTTACCATAACCCGAATATGACACCCGAACAAAGGAAAAAAACTTGGAGAACTTTAGAGAAACAGTATCGGCCTCATATTGATTATGACGGTAATGAATTTGCCGAAAAAGGAACATGGTGGTATAGACAAGGTCATATTTTTCAAACTCCGTTTTATTATATAGATTATACTTTAGCGCAAGTATGTGCTTTTCAGTTTTGGAAACGTATACATATCGATAACGATTCGAAAGCTTGGGATGATTATTTAAAAATATGTAAAATAGGTGGGACACAGAGCTTTACTCAAATAGTAAAAACGGCTAATTTAATATCACCTTTTGAAGAAGGATGTCTCAAAAAGGTAATACATGAGATTGACCACCTATTGGAAACTATTGACGATACTAAGTTATAACCAATTACTATTTCTTGTATGAAACCTGTTCCTTTTAGCTTTTTATTAAAGATACAATAAAAAGAATGCGATACAGATACACCTTTAGACAGAATTTTTTTAGTACATGATATGAGGTAATCAATAAATGAATAGAAAACTTTATAAGATACATTTTTGCACTGTTATAACCCTAATTATTTTACTCTGTATGGTTTCATGTGTTACAGTTCCTGTTGAGAAAAGTGATATTTCAGATAATGACAGAAACCATGTATCATATAATACAGAGGTTATAACTACATATGAAGGGAGCGAAAGCGGTATGAAAGAGAATGAGTTTAACGATATCGAAAGCTTAATAAACATTAAAGACAGGTATATCAATGTATTCGAAAAGGGTGCAGTAGGTGATGGAAATACGGATGACACGGCTGCCATACAGGCCGCCTTGGATTATATAACAGACGGCGGAACTGTTTACTTTCCTTCAGGGATTTACAAAGTAACTAAAAACTTGGTTGTAAGAAGCGGTAATATAACAATATGCGGTAATAATAAAAATTCACATATAATATATGAATACGAACAAAGAGGTAGTGATACGGCTGCAACCGCAAGTCTGTTCATCTTTGCACCGGGTACTAAAAATATAGTGTTTAAAGATATGAAACTGGAATATAAGGGAGAATTTTTTCCCGAATTCGGGCAATCATACAACGGTTTAGTAAGTGGACTTCATTTTATGAGAAACTACGATGTGTTAATAGAAAACGTAGAGATCTTCGGATTTAATGCAAACGGCATATTTGTAGGAGCGTCAAAGGTAGCTTATTCCGCGAGAATTCGCATAAACGGGTGTTACCTACATCATAACCGTGTTGCCGGGATTCTGTACGGGAATGTAGACGGGATTTCTATAATCGACTGTGATATGGAATATAACGGTTCACAACCGGACGGTGGCACAGGTTACGGGTGCGCCGGTTCAAGCGGTGCAATCCCTAAAAATGTTCAAATAATAGGAAACCGTGCAAATTATAACTATAGAAAAGGTATCGACCTTCATGCAGGTATCCAAGCGATCATAGAAGGTAATATATGTAACGGAAACCGTCTTTACGGTATATATGCCGAAGGGCGTAACACAGCGGATATCATAATTAGAAATAATATTGTCACAGGTATGCAAAAAACAAAACTTGATATCGGTGAACCATATACCTGGATTTGTGGCATAACAATAGGTGTATATGAACCCGGAGAAGATAAAACCTTACACAACTATATAATTTCCGGTAATATAATAAAAGATTTCGGGCTTGAACAAGGTGACGCTTATCCGATTTTTGTTTACCATTCAAACAATAACGGATATATACAAATAAAAGACAATACAGTTAACGCCGGAAACATAAGTAACCTTGTAAGATTTTCTACTCGTGGTGAAAAGGCGTCTTCATACGATATATCTTTGGATATAAGCGGTAATCAAATGTCAGCCACGGGAAATGTGAAGTACAGTCCCTTTAGAATTTATAATTACAGTAAACTCACATTTTCCTTTAATCAAGTAACCTTCACAAAGCCGGTTAAAAATAACTTAGTCGAAATATCAAATTTAAATAGCGGCTTGACAATTTATACTTTTAACAACATAACAGCTCCGGAATATGGAACAAAAGATGAACTGCAGATTAATCAAGATGATAACTCAAAGCTTTTAAAAATTAATAATTTTCTTAACGGTAATATTTCATAATGATTAAAAACGATTAACTCGATATAAACCTTAAACATAACACTTAAATATAGGTTGGAAGAAAGAAGGTGAAAAACCTTCTTTCTTTTGTGGCAAGCGTTTTTTTATTCATATAAATCTATAAATTGTGGTTTAATGTCTATATATTTTATCATTAAATTATTCGTTTTATGATATAATCTCTTTGTGATATCAGGTCATATTTCATAATTTATATATATCTTATCACAAAAAACGAAAATATAATAAAATTGAAAGGAACTAAAAAATGGGTATAATTAGAGCTGCAGCAGGAGCCATTGGCGGAACTTTGGCGGATCAATGGCTAGAAACGGTTGAACCTGCCAAATTGGACAATACTATTATAGCATCTTACGGAATCATAGTTCGGAACAAAAGTAACAGAAGTGCCAACAGAAAAAGAACCGAGGATGTAATCTCCAACGGGTCTATTATTCATGTTCCGGAAAATGTATTCATGTTATTA
>CAZJOD010000093.1:7922-15150 GCA_964547525.1 uncultured Clostridiaceae bacterium | reverse complement strand
AGAACCGTCCCCCTGAATCACTGTGACAATCTACATAATTGTGACCCTTTTGCAAAGTATATTTGGTTTTTGTCTCCAACTACTGCAGTACGAACATTACCGTAAGTTTCTACTTTCTTAATTATCTTAAATTCCGGTATTTTTATAAATAAAGCTTCACCACAGTGAAAAACAACCAAAGTTTGTTCGTTATATTTTAATAAAGTGGTTAAAGGTGCTCCTTTTTCACTAACCGGATATGTTAACCTATCATTTATAGTCATATCCTTTGTATCATATACAACAAGCTCTCTACCGATTCTGACAAAGAGGTAATCATCTATAACAATCATTTGACCGATTCCATATTTTTCATCGTATTCTTTCTTCCAAATAATTTGACCGCTATAATCTATCATAACAAGCCATACAGGAATTCTCCTGTTCGGAAGACCGTTTCCGGCACCGGTAGTAGCAAAAAATATGTTATTCTTACTTGCTGCAATCGATTCTATGGCTTGTCCTTGAATCAGGTCCGCAAAAACTGTTACCTCATCGGTGTTAACATCAATTTTTGAGATTCCGCCTCCATAAGTACCGTAATCGGCAAACCATCCGGTCCAAACATTACCGTCGGCTCCTACTATACTTCTTGTATGGGGGCGAATAAACGCAGGACGTAAGGTTTTAACGGTTTTTGGATTTTCGCCTTTAATCCAAGGTTTATCGGGGTAATAAACAACATGTTCTCCGCCACAGTAACTTGTCATATATATACGGTCATCAACAGGACATATACCGTAAACTTCACCGCCATGATTCGCCACTTCCAAAGTATTATAATATTGCCCGGTCATAGTTTCATAATGGAAGATAGTCTGCCCCAATCCGCTTGATCCCCAAATTTTTCCTTTACCGTCATATGCAAGGGTTAAAATCGATGTGGGTGGTGCTTCCGCCGGAATACGTTTATATTCCTTGGTACCGTCAGGATGCTCGATAAAATAACTCTGACCGGCGGTGCCACATTTTATTTGACCACCTTCCCACCTCGGTTTTCGAATGTTTGGGCCTCCATGTCCTCCCGAAGGATTAAATGTAACAAGATACTTTTTTATGAAATTATGTTTGATTTTTGAATGATCGATATTATCAAAACAAATCGTATCTTCAATGCTTTCAAGAGTATACGGATTATAAAAATTAATTTCTTTTTTTGAATCAATTATTCCACACACAAAATCCGGTGTAACTTCTTTAACCATGGCACCGGTTCTGCCAAATTTAACATACTCTTCTTTGCTAATATCCCACGATACCATATGGGTGTCTTTATATCCTGAAGTTAAAAATATTTTCCCCGGTGCACCGTTAAATAACGGTCGGGTATAATTATTACCTTCTTCCGGAGACATCCTCCCCATATTATCCAGTTTGTGTATAGTGGGATCATATCGAAGTAATACCCCTCCGGGCCAAGTACCTCCATATATCCTTCCGTCCGAACCTTCTACCAAATTCCAAAAATATAATTCATTCTCATCTTTTAATGACGGAAGCCATGTTCTTGTTTTTAAATCCAAACAGTGAAGGTATCCATACTTTGCACATGTGCCTATTAACAATCGTTCATTATTCCAACATAATAACGCCCATGCACCTTCGTCCGAAGGAAGCACTATACTCTCTCCTTCGCCGGATTCAATATCAATTAAAACTACAACACCCGTGCCACCGGCTACAAAACTGGACAATGCATATTTACGCTTGTTGTCTTTAGGATCGATAAAGGTCTCGGATGCAAAAATACAAAAATTTCTGCACGGATAACCTAATTCTTCATATTTCATTTTTTTCTCCTTATTTTAGATCGATGCCTCTTTACTCACTTTGAATATACCAACTTTACATAAACATTACAATTTCTACCGTAATTTTTTTACAAAAAATTCTTTCATATCGTTTATAATCAAAAATCCTTGAACCGATATTAATAAAACTAATGAAACAATTACAGCTGCTATTACTCCAACATACTGTCCGGCAAATCCTGTAGGTGCAAAATGTTTTGATAAAATACCGATATACGCCCAAATAAAAACCAACCCGTATACTATATCTTTATAACGCCATACAACCGACAGGCCTATTCCTACAGCTACCAGCAGTATAAAGACAGTCCATACGGCCTCGGAAATGCCAAATCCGTTCCAACCTATAGAAACAAGCCATGTGGTTATATTCGCTACAGTTGCAATAGTGATCCAACCGAAATATACACTAAAAGGAACAGAAATGAAAAACCATTCTTTTTTTGTTAACTTTTCTTTTTTTATTATTAAATTAATAAATATTAAACAAATCAGTATAATTATCATTAATATTAAGGAAATAAATATAGCATTATAGTGCCAAGCAAAGATCCAAAAAAAATTGGATATAGATGATATTATAAATGGAATACTTATTTTTTGTATAAGTGACTTCTTTAATTTATTTTTATCTTTATCTAGAAGTCCCCATTGATATAGTATGTATAAACCTAGTAAAAAATATATTGCACCCCATATTGTAAAAGTAAATGCAGCAGGCGCGAAAAGATTTGCATAAGAATTTGATACATCACCTGTTGTTACACCATTAATTGGCAAAATATTCGCCAATGCATTAATTATAATCATTAATAAGAAAGAACCGGTAACAATCCATCCGTAAACTTTTGTTTTGCATGTAGAGTTCATAAATTCATCTCCCTTTTGTTTAATTGTTGTTTGAGATCCATTAATATCCGAAAGCATTTAAGTTAATTTTAGTATATGATAACAATTCATGTCAATATGAGTTTATATCTTATATTTTGATAATATGCAAAAATCACAGATATGTTTATATATAAAAAAAGCTCCTTTTCATAGAGCTTTTTTTATTATGATATTATAAAATTCTACTTTTATAACTTTTTTATTTCAAACCTGATATTTTTCTTAAACTATAGCTTATTTCATCATTATTTACAGTTACTAATATATATTCCGCACCGGAGGAATTAGAATCGTTAATCCTTGAGACTCTAACATATCTTACTCCGTTTCTTATATCGACGGTATGATCTGTACCGTCATTGAAAATCCACATATTTTTATATTTTTTCATCCTATAATCTTCAAATATCTTCTGTAGCAATTTAGCTTCCTGCTTATCGATAAATGAGCTCAATGGTTCCGACATAAATATAAAAACATTATCTGATACGGAATTTTCAAGTGTTTCAATCAATCGGCTCCACTGTTGTGATGTGTTGGTAAGAGTTTTATTTGATGTATCCAATTTAATAAACATATTATTATCATAGTACCAAACCATATAAGCTTGCTGAGAGTTGTGGGTAAAAATTTCCTTGGACAATATCTCATTAAGAGTGCCATTGCCTATGAACGCCGCTTCATAGTTTTGATTTACAGTTTTTACGAATCCGAACGGATTAAGTTTTTGTAACGAGTCATTATTGAGCGTTGATTGCCCAACTACGGCAAAGTTCATTGAACCTACAGGTTTGTCAAAATCATTCTGTTTATAAACATTATCACTTAGAATTACATCAGAAGGAAGAACCACCCGGTTTTTTAAATATACTAAAGAAATAGAAGTCAAATCATCCAAATATAATATTCCGGAATTTACATTGCCTTCGGTATTGATAACGGAAATTGCTTTTAGCTGTGCAGGCAGAGCTATATGATCAATAGTTGCTTCCACATATCTCCACCCGGTCCAATCAAGAGATTTTGATAATTCTATAATATGCTTTCTGCCGTTTGAGTCTATTAATTCAGCACTTAGCCGATTTGTATTCCTCATATTATTAAAGACTCGAATTCCCAATCTTGAAACATTTTTTTCTATTTTTATTCCGTCATCGGGAAATTCCGCACTAAACGCATGGTTTTCCGTATTATTTCTAAAATGATAAAATAACATACCGGATGATGAACCGCTAAATTTAACTGCTGTTGTATATACCATGTTTTTAACACTTTTGCCAACCGACTCAAAATCATTTATAATCGTGGCATTTCGAGCGGCAACTTTTGTTTCAATATGTGTTTTAACATTACCTACGGAAACAGTCATATATCCGTTCCCTGCATTGTATGAAGTTACTTTATCGCCACTTTCCCTTACCAAATTCATTGAATCGGTCCATATGGCATCCTTAGCATTAATTATCGCTTTATAACCATTTATATCCACTCCTGTTATATTTGGCAGATTAATAGTCTCACCTTCAGACAATAATATGGTAGCGGCAGGTATAAGTCTAACGAGATTATCCAGAACCATTATCTCCGTTTCAGTTTGAATATTTCCTATAGTTGCCGTAATTTTTCCTTTACCCGAACCGGTCGGATAAAATGTATTATCAATAAAGTAACCTTCAACACCGGTTATATCCCAACGAACTTTATAAAACCCAATATCTACCGGATTATAATACATATCGATACCTGTTACCGTAAAATCTCTACTTGTATTTACAAATACTTTATTGTCATCAGAACTTATTATTAATTTATCTAACCTTGAAACCGGTGCCGTCGATTTTATACCTATAGCTGTTGGTATTCTTCTTTGTACGGTATCCGAAGGTTTGTTCACAACATTTAGTTCCGTTGTACCTGTTTTTCTTGCAACCATAGTAGTCGAACCCCCACCATCCAAGTTCAAAGCATTATATGCTCCAAGCTCTGCCATTAAACCGGCAAGTTCTGTAAGAGTCATACCTCTGCTTCCCTCTTGTCTACCGTCTACAGTAACCATAATTACTTCTTTACCATCTTTTGAACTGCCTATTGCCGTTCTAGGATGAACTCCGGGAACATCATGTGAGAATTTTGGAGGTATTATACCGTTTTCAAGAAGGATACATCCACCGGTTACAGCGGTATCAATGCTTTTTAAATTAATGTTTGACTTTATATCAAACACAATCCTGTCTCCCACCCTAAAATTATTGTTTATAAGTGAGATACCGGCTTTTTTGGTTACTACCACATATCCGTTCTCGGGAATTTGTACCGCAGGCATATATTTGCGAATTTCTACAACAACACCCTTATCAACCACCATCTCAATAAAATCTGAACCGGCGGTCCCAATGGAATACAAACCCCAATTTCTATCTAGAACTGTAAAATCTTTATATCCGTAATAAGGCTTATTATACCTGTTCACAGGGAAGAACTTCCCATCTGATGTCTTAATAGACATATCTGTTTTCCAGTAATCTATTAATATGTTATTAAGATTATCTATGGAAAATGTAGCCATACTATTGTTATCTCTATTAAAATCATAATTTGCACTTATTATTTTTCCGGATTCAACTACAGGTCCTATGGTGCTTGCGTTTCCCGGTGATAACATAGGGTTAAAAAAAGATGCGTTAATAGCTGCAACCGCCCCTTTTGATTTCGCTAAGGAACTTGTAGTATCAGTGACAAATAATGATTCCGAATTTGTAATAGCATCAATTTTTATGTACGGGTTTGTCATATCCACTCTAATAATGTTTATATTTTGCCACCCGTTCTTATCAAATCTTACCATATTTTCATGTACTACACCGTATGCTATATTCTCCACGACAGACGATTCATAATACATTTGCCTGTCTGTTGTTACAGCGGCATTTGTTGCGTTTAGCGGACTTATCGTAATTATTAAAGTCACAATAAGAACAAGCAGAATAATTTTTTTGTTGATCATATGTACCCCCCACATAAGTTTATTAAGATGAGCCTAATATTTACATTAGACTCTATTTCCCACCATTTGGTTCCATAAGCTGCATTTTATATAAGTTTTATATTTCATAATCTAAACAATTGTGCTTGGTGAAAATCACATGTGATTTATTATTTCCATATTATTCTTTTTATTATTTTCATTGTATATAAAAATATACTTATTTAAAAATTTAAAATATAAATATATAACGAAAAATTAAATATTTACTTGTTTTATAAGGAATAATAAAATAAATTATATAATATCTAAAAGGAGAAATCAATGGCAAAAATAAATAATTGGGATGAGTGGAAAAAAACCTTGGGTAAAGCGGTTGATATAGGGGAAACAGTTGGAATGTCAGATAAAACTATAACTACTACGGCAGAAAAATTAGGCACATTTCTATCAAACCATGTAGATCCACGTAATGATGAAGAGAGGCTATTGAAAGATATGTGGGATATAGCCGATGATAAAGACAACAACAGAGAAGTATTAGCTAAAATAGTGGTGAAAATGGTAGATAAGTAATATAATGTTATACTAATAAATATAAATAAACTCCCTTAATGACCCTATGATACTAACTACCCTTATATAGCTTATAATATATTCAAATATAACACAACTGATTTTTATTTAAATAATTAACAAGTGAATTATGTTATGATAAAATCATATTGTGTTTACTGCAAATTAATGATTGTAGAAAAAAATAAAATTGAAAATATTATTAAAGCTTATTATAGGTGAATTATGATTAACAAATACAAATATACTTTTGGTGAAGAATTAGCTAATGCCATAACACATGGGGTAATGGCGTTTCTATGTTTATTTGCTTTACCATTTACAGCCGTTTGGGCTTATTCAAGAGGTGACGTAACCGATGTAGCAGGTATTTCTATTTTCGTTATTTCAATTTTTCTGATGTTTTTATCTTCAACACTATTTCACTCAATGAAACATGATACAAAACACAAAACGGTTTTTAAGATATTCGATCATATATTCATTTATGTAGCTATTGCCGGTAGCTACACACCTGTAGCTCTCTCAGTTATAGGTGGATGGCAAGGAATTGTTATAACAAGTATACAATGGTCAATGGTTATAGCGGGAATTTTACAAAAAACGTTAACTAATAAAGAATCTCCAAAATCATACGTGGCAGTTTATATAATAATGGGTTGGACATTACTGGCTTTTTTACCATTATTTCTAAAAAAAGCGGCATTAGAGTTAGTAACTCTTATTTTTCTTGGGGGTCTTTTTTATTCTACAGGTGCTATAGTCTATAGAAAAAAATCATTTAAATATTATCATATGGTTTGGCACTTTTTTGTAAACTTGGGTGCTATATCGCATTTTATAGGAATAGTATTTTTTCTATACAGGTAAACCTCGCTTATTTTATTGTTTGTGAAATCACATATTATTAATGTAATTGAAAATCTCC
>CAZJOD010000093.1:0-7822 GCA_964547525.1 uncultured Clostridiaceae bacterium | reverse complement strand
TGTTCGTGATATCGCTTATTTTATAATTGATATTTCTCAGCTTGAGCGCTATACATAGAGGCATATTTTCCGTTTAAAGTGATTAATTCATCATGTGTTCCTTGCTCTACAATTTTACCTGAATCAAACATATATATCCTATCAACAAATCTGGTTGTTGATAATCTATGCGATATAAAAATTACTGTTTTGTTTTTTGAGTGATCAAAAATGTTTTTATTTAATTCATATTCTGCTAACGGATCAAGTGCACTTGACGGTTCATCCATAATTATAACAGGTGCATTGGAATAAAACACTCTTGCCATTGCTAATTTTTGAGATTCACCACCGGACAAAACTGTACCGTCATCACAGAATTCTCTATGTATTTGCGTTTGTATACCCTGAGGTAAGTCATCAATCTTATAACTTAATTCGCAATTCTTTATTGATTTATCAAGTAAGAATTCATCATATGTACAATCATTCATAATTATATTATCTTTTATTGATGCGGCATAAATCTGAAAATCTTGAAATATTGTAGCAAATCGTCTCCTATATGCATGTGTATTATAATCTTTTATATTTATATTATTATATGTTATTGTACCGATATCCGGTTTATATAAATTTAATATTAATTTTATAAGTGTGGATTTCCCGGCACCATTGTATCCTACAATTGCAATTTTCTCATACGGCTTTATATTCATACTTACATTTTCTAAGACAAAGTCGGAATTCGTGCTATATTTAAAACATAAATTATTAATTGTTATTTCACAGGGTTTATCCGGCAATGCATACAACTCGTTAATATTTTCTAAAGAAGTTTCATACTCAATGAATTTTTTAAAGTTTTCGCTGTATAAACCCATATTATGAATCTTTGCAAATGTCTGGTTTAACACCAGTAAAAATCCTCTCATTCTATTTGATGCGTTATTCATTGATGCCATAGAACCCATAGTTAATGTGTTAGCTACAAGTACACCCCAGGCAAGATAAATCGGCGTGCAAAAAAAGGAGAAAAATGTATATGAGAAAATCCAATATATAAGATAAAGAACACATAATTTCATGCCGTATTTATCGGCCAATTCTCTAAGTTCCTTTATAGATAGTTCAAATTGAAATTTTAAAGGTTTTCTTATATTTGTCATTTTTAATTCTTTGGCATAATCAGCTTGATAAAATACTCTTTTTGAATACATACTTTTTCTGTTTATTACCGCTTTTTCCATATCGTATTTGTATAATTGCTTATTAATATACACCTGCGTTAGAATTGATATAAAAAAAGATGCGAATGGAAACAAAGCAATAATCGGATCAACAGAAAATACGATCCCACCTATAAGCAGCATGCTTAATATGTTCGCCGACACTTCGGCTATTGTATCAACGCACAATATTAATTGTGAATCTCCTTGCTCTGCGGCTTTTACATATGCATTATAGAACTTGGGGTCATCGTAACATAGCAAATCGATGTGTGATGCCTTATCAAGCAGTAGACGTTGAATTTTTCCTATGATATTTGTTCTTTTCACAGCATTATAAAAATTTATTATCCCATCGTAAATCATTAGTATTATATAAATAATTCCTGTGTATAAAATAATATACAAAATCTCCTTCATGTCTTTTTTGTCAGATACACTGTCAATTATTTTTTTGACAAATATGACGTTTATTAATGCATATGAAGAGTATGTAATTATTTTGCTTATTATAGTAAAATACACATAAAAAGGTGATAATTTGTAAATAAACTTCAAAATATAAAGATTATTTTTAATAGTATCAACAAGAGTTATTTTCTTTTCTTCCGATTTATTCACCATTATAACTCACTCCTCTAATTGTAATTTTGTGATTGTTTACTATACATATCGTAATATTTTCCTTTAGCCTTCATTAAAGAAAAATGATTGCCCCACTCAATAATTTCACCGTTATCTATTACAAATATCTTGTCTGCTCCTTGCGCAGATGCCAAACGATGCGATATCAGTATAACTGTTTTGCCTTCCGCTGCTTTCAGCATACGATCGTACATATCTCTTTCTGCAATCGGATCTAAAGCGCTAGAAGGTTCATCTAAAATTATTACATCACTGTTTTTGGCATATACTCGTGACAAGGCAATCTTTTGCTGTTGACCTCCTGAAAAGATTATTCCTGTGTCATCAAATTCTTTTGTTACGGAAGTGTCTATTCCTTTTTCAAGTTTACTAACGAATTCATACGCATCGGTCTGTTTTAACGAATTGAGAACGGCTTCTCTATGCTCATCGTTTTGTGCTTTATCCATAAGTACATTTTCTTCTACAGTCAAAGCAAAGAGTTTAAAATCTTGAAAAACAGTTGAGAACAATCCTTTATAATCTTCTTTGCCATATTCATAAATGTCGATACCGTTTAATTTGATACTGCCTGTAGTAACTTTATATAACCGGGTAATTAATTTTATCAGTGTGGTCTTACCCGCACCGTTGCGTCCTACAATAGCAATTCTTTCACCCTTATTTATTTTGAAACTCACATTTTTGATAACATTTTGCATAGATCCTTCATAACCAAAAGAGACATTTTCGACCTCCAGACTCTCAAATCCGTTAAATTCTATCTTATTATTTGTCACAACTTTATCCTCAGTCTCATAGTCTAAAAATTTTCTCAAATTTTCTATGTATAATCCTTGTTTATTAAAAGCCATAATACTATTTACGATTCCGAATATATCATAGCTAAAGGAACTTATCGCATTAATCAAAGCTAAATAATCACCTAGTGCTATTAATCCCAATATGACAATTTTATATGTTACATATAACACTGAGCCTAGAAAAACAATAATACGCATAATAAAATCATCAATGAAATTAAAAAGAATTATTTTCTTATAATATTTTTTTATTGTTGATTGCATGCTCTCATAACTATCACTATGATTTTTCATTAAAACATTTTTAATATCGGTCAGTTTAATCTCTTTTGCATATTTTGCTTCATACAAAACTCTTTTAACATAATTCGCTCTTCTATTGTGATATGTATTTTCCATATCCATATTATAGTACAGTTTATTTGTTTTTTTATGTATATATATCATATTAAACAGTGGGATAATGGCAAATATTAACACATATGGATCTATTGCCAAAATTATTATCAGGGTAGCGACGGCTGCCGCTATCAACCCGAGCAAGTCGGATATTGTTTTGATTATTTCCACCGTTCTGGTAGTAGTTTCATCTAAGGCACGTGTATAGCTATTATAGAAGTCAGGCTCATCGTATTTTTTCAAGTCAACATCCACAGCTTTTTCGATAACCAACCCGTATATGTGTCCGAATATTTTAGGTTCGGATTTATATTTGTAATAAAATTGATTCCATGCCGATATTAAATGTAAGGTAACATGTCCTAAACATGCTACTGTAATCATAATTGCTACATTTCTAAAGGGAAGCCTATTTTCTATGCTTGTATATATATACTTTATCAAATAGATAAAAAAGAATACATTAAATACCCTGGCAAACATGCTTATTCCTACCATTATGAATATATGCGCGGGATTAGCTTTCATAACTAACTTTAAAATGTAAAAAATATTTTCTAGACTTCTTTTTCTCTCATTCATTATATTACCGCCTCTGTATTCAATTATAAAAAATAAAAATAAAATTCTTGATGTGATATCACAAATTTTAAATTAGCAAGCTTTTCCATTATACCACAAAAGATAGAATTGTTAAGTATTTAATAAAATTTAATTTTTTTAACATTTTAAGTTACTTACTTACTCATTTAATATTTATTAGTTAACAAAATAATAACAATTAATAAATTTTAAGATGAATATGTTATTATAAATAATAAAAAAATGATTTTTGATAATCAATACAAAAAATTATATTTAATATCGGGAGGTTATATATGGATTCAAAAAGCAGACTGTTGAAGGCATGGAGTTTTGAGGAACCGGACAGAGTGCCGATAGAGATGTTTATAAACCCGAAAGCATTGGAATTAGGACTTCCGGGAGCACAGGAAGTATACGAATTTCAAAAAAACGAGGCGGATAATTTTCTAGGTGTATCAGGCTTTGATTGGGGTTTTTTGGGAATCGATGCAAAATACCATGAAAAAACCATCGAAGATGTTCCCGGAAAGTTTAAACGCATAGAAAAGACTTATCATACAGCCGTCGGAGATTTTACAGCAATTACAAAACATAACTACAGTGATTTGTACGGAGAGGGAGATCCTTCCGATTATCATTGGGAGAAAAGGTTTATACATACTTTTGATGATTTTAAACGTATAACCGGAGCACCTAGAAGCAAAAGGTCATTTAATTTAAAAAGTTACAACCGGGATTGTTCTTCTGTCGGAACTCGGGGTATACCGATTACCGGCCTTTTACACCCGTTAGGCACCCTTGTTAGAAACAGCAATATGGAAGAAGTTTATATGTGGATATTAAGCGAAGAGCAAACGGTAATGGAATTTCTTGAACAATGTACCATACAAATATGTGATTCACTTTCATTGATAAACGGTGAAAAACTTACAGATCCCCCGGTGTTTAAAACTCATGCTCTTGAGATGTTCATACCACCTTGGTTCGGTCAAAAACTGTTTAAAAAGTTTATATTTCCATTTGACAAAAGAGTAAATGATGCGGTACATGCCATAGGGGGACGCCATTTCGCCCATTGTCACGGAAACTGTGGAAAATTTCTTGAACATTTCGCAGATATGGGAATTGATGCGATAGATCCGTTAGAACCGCCGCCATACGGTGATAACAACCTGTCCCAGGTTAAAAAATCCGTGGGGGGACGAATGCTGCTTGCAGGCAATATTCCTTCACAAGCTTTTGTTCTAGATTCATTTAAACCGGAAGATGTGTTTATCCTGGTGAAAAAAGCAATAGAAGACGGCGCCTTAGGTGGAGGATTCACATTAAGAACTACAGGAAGCGCATATGTGGGAAATGGAAAAACTGCAGCGCAAAGAACCAAGAGTATCGCTTGTGGACTTGCAATGATTAAAGCTTGGAGAGAGTTATGTAAATTGTAATCTTTTTAGTTTGTCAAATTGTTCACATTTTCATCACAATCTTAGTGTATAATAAAAAATGATTTCAAACATGAGTGGGATAACCTGCACAACATGCCTGAAACAACAATAAACTTTTTGGAGGCTTTTAATGAAAAAATTTAAAATAATATCCGTTATTTTATCGGGTATTATACTTACAGTATTGTTTTTAGCCGGATGTAACTCTAATAACAACCCTGCAGAAAACAATGCTAATACAGAAACAACCGGTTCATATGAAACCGGTTCGATAAATAACGACTTTTCCTATAGCGAAGGATTACTCGATAATGGTTTTTGGAAAGATATAAAGGCTTTAGACTATGTGGTTCTATGTGAGTATTCAAAAATATCCATACCTAAAAATATACATGATATCACAAATGAAGCTATACAAGGAGAGATAGATGCAATTTTATACAATTATTCCACTATAGCGGAAATAACAGATCGTCCTGTCGCAAACGGTGATACGGTCAACATTGATTATGTCGGTAGTATTAATGATGTGGAATTTAATGGTGGCAGCACTGATGGTTACGGTACAGACGTTACTATCGGAGTTACACAATATATAGACGACTTTTTAGAGCAGCTTATCGGACATTCTCCAGGTGAATCTTTTGATATCGAAGTAACCTTTCCTGTAGATTACGGTAATGAAGACTTAAATGGAAAAGATGCAAAGTTTGCAATAACAATAAACTATATAGTAGAAACGGTTATACCGGAGCTAACCGATAGTTTTGTTACAGAGAATTTATCAATATACGGTTGGAAAACAATCGAAGAAATGAAAACAGATATTAAAAATGATATGCAAAACTCGGCTATTTCAAGTTATGTACAAAATTATATATTTGAAAACACTACCGTCAAGTCTGTTCCTGAAAACATCATAAGATATCAGGAAAAGTCTATGTTACAATATTTTAGAAATTACGCAGAATATTATGAAATGGAAATTAATGAATTTTTAAACACTTATATGGAATTATCCGGAATCGACGAATTAATTGCTTTATATAGTGAAGATATGAAAGAAATTGCAATGCAAGACTTAATTACACAAGCTATAGCGGAAGATGCCGGTATATCGGTTAATAACGACGATGTAGCAGCTTACTTTCAGTATTATGAAGGAGTAGAAGATTATTCGGAATATGAGGCTACTTACGGTATGCCATATCTTAAATATATAGTATTGAATCAAAAAGTAATAGATTATTTGGAAGATAATGCGGTAAAAGAATAAGTAATATTTAAAATTGTAACAAAATAAACGCCTACGATTATATAATAAATATTGGTATAATCGTAGGTGTTCTTCATTTTATACTTTTAATTCAGATAACATTAAATAAATTATCAATTCATTTCATGTATTCACTAGCATCGTTTTTATATTTTTTCCCGATTTGCAATCTTCAATTGCACAATTTACATTATCTACAGAGTACTGACAGGCTAATGACAATATAGTACAGTGAAGCTGCGGGTTTTTCTGTAAAAAATCAATATAATCTTTGATATCCGATATGGAATATTGTGAAGAACCTATTATTTGTAACGCTTTAAATGTTATTAATTGGGGAGAAATTTCCACTTTACCACTATTGGAGTACTGCCCCGGTATCAAATAAACGCCACGATTTCGTAACAAATTTAATCCTTGTTCCACTGCATCGGGATTACCTGACGCTTCAATCACTATATCGGCTCCTATTCCTCCGGTTAAATTCGCTATATTGTTTATAATTTCATTAATACCTGTTCGATCGATACTGTATACCTCAGTCGCACCAAGCAACCTCGCTGTTTTTTCCCTTTTTAAATTGTCTCGCTTAGTAACTGCCACAATATTTTTAATCCCTATGGATGCCAAGTACATAACAGAAAATACACCTACGGGACCTAGCCCTTGCACTACAGCCAGATCCGTGCTTTTCGGATAATAACCGGCTTGTTTTGTCAAACGAAACGCATGAAGACCGGTCGGGCCTGCACATGCAAATACACAAACCGTCTTAGGATCAAGGTTTTTAGGTATTTTTACAAGGTTTTTTACAGGAGAATAATTATACTCGGCATACCCACCAAAAAAATGTGGGGCATTATCAGGATCACCGGAATTGGTTACTCCCATGTTAATACAATTTGCATCATCTCCGTTACGACATAAAAGACATTCACCACAAGGACAAGCAATATATACTATAACATTGTCACCGGGTAAAATATCATACTTGTAACTATCCTCATTTGATAGTTCTATAACTTGTCCTATAAACTCATGTCCTATAATCGCCGGTGTATGTATAAGAATTTTACCTTTATGTATATGGTTGTCAGTTCCACAAATCCCACTGGCTATCAGCTTTATTTTAGCCATTCCGGCAGGGGGTGGTGTCAATTCGTACTCTCTGATCTTAAAAGGTTCATTAATACCGGTCATTACAGCCGCTTTTGCCGTTTTCATATTTTGTCTCCTTTCAGTTGGGAAAATTAGTGTTACTGCAATAACTTTTTATTTAATAAACGATTGAGGATTGCACCGGATTAATTTCAACGACGGTTCACAGTAAATGAGTTATTGCAGTAAATTTATGTTATATATTTATCCTTCAATTTTAACTTTAAAATTTTGTGATAACATTTTCTGTAATTCAATGATTCTATCTTTTTTAACCGGCAAATAAGATTTATAAACATATTTTTT